>NZ_JBFBNR010000011.1:0-240762 GCF_040687675.1 Kitasatospora sp. NPDC056731 | reverse complement strand
CGCACCGCCGCCTCATGCCACGGTGCGCCACCCTGCGTCCTGCGCATGATCACCGGCGAGACTTCTCTCGCGAGCCGGGCCGGCCGCTGTCGTTTCCGGGCCTTTTCGGGTGCCCCCGGGGTGAGTTGACGAGGCGTCAGGACGGCTCGCCGGTGGGCCGGTTCAGATCTGGTGGGCGGGCAGGCCATGCTGGGCGGCGCTCAGCAGCTCGTGCATCCGCTGCCCGAAGTCCTCGGTGGCGGCGGCCGGTTCGGGGAAGACCAGGCGGACGTCGCGGTGGCCGTGCGGGTGGTCCAGGCGCAGGACCAGGCCGTGGCGGTCCAGGGCGAGCGGGCGGACCTCCGGGTGCTGGGCGAGCAGGTCCGGGTCGAGCAGTCGGGTGAGGACGGCGAGGGCGTCGGCGTGGTCGTCGGCGAGGTGGGTGAGCATGGCGGCCTCGTAGCGGGCCAGCGGGTCGGGTGCGGCGTGGGCGAGGTCGCCGGCGGTGAGTGCACCGGTGCCGTACGGGGTGGAGAGGACGGCGTGGGCGACGTCCACGTGCAGGTGGACGCTGAGGCCGTCGTCGGCGAGGTGGGCCAGGTGCAGTCGGCCGGCCAGGGTGAGGCGGGCGCGGATCCGGTCGCGGACGGCGACGGGGGAGATGTCGGTGACGTCCAGGACGACGGCGAGTCCGTCGGTGGCGCGGGCGGCGGCGGTGGCGAGCGGGTCGCCCAGCGGGGCGCGCAGGCGCAGTCGGGAGCCGTGGACGGAGACCGGGGTGTCGAGGTCGTGGTGCTCGCCGCAGGCGCGGACGGTGAGCGAGGAGGTCGCGCTGAGCAGGCTCTGGACCCGCTCGGCGGTGGTGGGTTCGGGCACCTCGGCGTCGCCGGCGGGCAGGCTCATGACGGACCTCCAGGTAGTTAGGTGAGCCTAACCTAATCTCTGCTCGGGGGGTGTGGCAAGTGGCGTGGCCGGGGTCGCTGCCGTGGGGGATAGAAAGCGCTTGCAAGTACCTGCGGGTGTCTCGTATTGTCGACGCTGGTAGTTGCATGCGCAACGGTTCTCTCTGGAAAGCGGTCCCTCATGCCCCTCGCGCTCCTGGCGCTGGCGATCAGCGCCTTCGGCATCGGCACCACCGAGTTCGTGATCATGGGCCTGCTGCCCGAGGTCGCCGGCGACTTCTCGGTCGCCATCCCCACCGCCGGTCTGCTGATCTCCGGCTACGCGCTCGGCGTCGTGGTCGGCGGCCCGCTGCTCACCATCCTCGGCACCCGTGCCCCCCGCAAGGGCATGCTGCTGACGCTGATGGGCCTGTTCGTGGTGGGCAACCTGATCGCGGCCGTCGCCCCCGCCTTCGGGCTGCTGATGGTCGGGCGGATCGTCAGTGCCTTCGCGCACGGCGCGTTCTTCGGCATCGGCTCGGTCGTCGCCGCCGACCTGGTCGCCCCGCACAAGCGGGCCGGCGCCATCGCCCTGATGTTCACCGGCCTCACCGCCGCCAACGTGCTGGGCGTCCCGATGGGCACCCTGCTCGGCCAGCACTTCGGCTGGCGCTCCACGTTCTACGTCGTCGCCGGGCTCGGCCTGCTCGGCCTCGCCGGTATCGCGGCGCTGGTGCCCGTCCAGCCGCGGACCGGCGCCGCCCGGCTCGGCCCCGAACTGGCCGTCTTCCGGACCCTGCGGCTCTGGCTCGCGCTCGCCATGACCGTGCTCGGCTGGGGCGGCATCTTCGCGATGTTCACCTACATCACGCCGATGATGACCGAACTGGCCGGCTTCGCCCCGAGCAGCGTCACCTGGCTGCTCTTCCTGTTCGGCGTCGGCCTGTTCGTCGGCAACCTGCTGGGCGGCTGGTTCGCCGACCGCGCGCTGATGCGCAGCCTCACCGTGATCCTCGCGGTGCTCGCGGTGCTGCTGTTCGCCTTCACCTTCGCCGCGCACAGCAAGCCGGCCGCGATCGTCCTCATCCCGCTGATCGGGCTGTTCGGCTTCGCGACCGTCGCGCCGCTGCAGAAGCGGGTCATGGACCAGGCGGCGGGCGCGCCGACGCTGGCCTCGGCCGCCAACATCGCCGCGTTCAACCTGGGCAACGCGCTGGCCGCCTGGCTCGGCGGGCTGGTCATCTCCGGCGGCCTCGGCTACGACGCGCCGAACTGGGTGGGCGGGCTGCTCACCGCGGTCGCCCTCGGGGCGACGGTGTTCGCGGCGGCGCTGGACCGGCGCGGCGCGGCGGGCGAGGGGCGGGTCGTGGCGCGCTCGGGCGCCCCGGCCGAGCAGGGCGTGCCCGCGGGGCGGTGAGCTCCGGCCGAGCAGGGCGTGCCCGCGGGGAGGTGAACGAGGGGGACGGCGCAGGGCCCGGACGCCTGGTGCGCGTCCGGGCCCTTGCGGTGGTCGGGCTGCTCGACGGTGTTTCAGGCGACGACGGCCTGGGCGTCGATCTCGACCAGCATCGGCTCCTGCGGCAGCTCGACGAAGATCGTGGTGCGGCAGGGCTTCACGCCGCCGGGCTTGATGTTCTCGTCGATGAACTCGGCGTACACCTCGTTCATCAGCGGGAAGTCCGCCCGCTTGGTGAGGTAGACCCGGAACATCACCACGTCCTCGATGGTGGCGCCGCCGGCCTCGACGATCGCCTTGACGTTCTCCAGCGTGCGCCGGGTCTGCGCCTTCACGTCGCCGTGGTACAGGTACTCGCCGGTCGCCGGGTCCTGCGGGCCCTGGCCGGAGACCTGGAGGATCGGGCCCTTGCGGACGCCCTGGGAGAACATCCAGGCGGGGGCGGGGGCGCCGTCGGTGCGGATCTCGGTCTTGCCGTTGGTCGGGTGCTGCTCGCTCATGAGGTTCCTTACGGTCTGGCGGCTGATCAGTTGTGGTCCGGGCGACCGCAGTCGGCCGAGATGGCGCGGGTGGTGGCGAGCAGCTGCGGGAGGAGGTCCAGCACCTGCTCGTAGGGGAGGACGACGTCCGGCACGGAGATGGACGCGGCGGCGACGACCCGGCCGCTGGCGTCCCGGATCGGGGCGGCCACGCAGTTGATGAACGCCTCGTGCTCGGCGTGGTCCTGCGCCCAGCCCTGGACGGCGACCTTCTCCAGCTCGGCGAGCAGCGCCTCGGGCGTGCCGAGGGTGCGCGGGGTGTGCGGGGTGAAGTCGATCCCGGCGGCCACCCGGCGGCGTTCGGGCAGCGGCAGGTCGGCGAGCAGCACCTTGGAGACGGCGGCGCTGTGCAGGGCGGCGCGCAGGCCGATCCGGGAGTACATCCTGACCGGGTGCCGGGAGTCGAACTTGTCGATGTAGACGACCTCGCCGCCCTCGTACGCGGCCAGGTGCACGGTCTGGCCGGTGGTGGCGTTCAGCTCGGCCAGGTGCGGGGCGGCGATCCGGCGGACGCCGCGCTGTTCCAGGGCGAGGCCGGAGAGGGCGAACAGGCCGGCGCCCAGGTGGTAGCGGTAGGCGGCGTCACGGTAGACGAACCGTTCCTCCTCCAGGCTCTGGAGCAGTCGGAGCACGGTCGTCTTGTGGACGCCGAGCACCTCGGCCAGCTGGTCGAGGGAGCGCTCGCCCTCGCCGAGTTCGGCGAGCAGGCGCAGGGCGCGGGTGACGGTCTGGCTCATCGTGCTCCGCCGGGGTCGTTCGGGCTCGGGTTCGTGCTCATTGTGCCCGGGCCCGCCGGGCGTCGCGGGACCGGTCTGCGGGGACGGCCGGGCCGGTGATGCCCTCCACCGAGACCCGGGTGGCGGCCCAGTCGGCGGGCGAGGCGTCGAGCAGCGCGGCCACCACGGCGGCGGGCGGCAGTTCGGCCTGGTCGCCGTGGGCGGTCAGCGCGCAGGCGGCGCTCAGGTGGCCGAGCCGCAGCCGGCGGCGCTGGTCCAGGCCGCGGACGGTGCCGGCCAGGTAGCCGGCGGCGAAGGCGTCGCCCGCGCCGGTGGCCTCGACCACCTCGACGGCCAGGGCCGGTTCGCTCACTGACGTGCCGTCCCGCTCCAGGGCGGTGACCAGCCGGGCGGCGTCCTTGACCACCACGGTGGCCGGGGAGGCGAAGCGGCGGCGCAGCGCGACCGGCTCCCCGGTGCCGAACGCGGCCTCGGCCTCGTCGGCGCCGATCAGCAGCAGGTCGGCGGCGTCCAGCAGCGGCGGCAGGACGGCCGGGTCGCGGTCGTGCCAGAGCGCGGGGCGCCAGTTGAGGTCGAAGCTGACGGTCCGCTCCGGGCGGCGGTCGGCGAGCAGGGCGCGCAGCAGCGCCAAGCAGTCGTCGGAGAGCGCGGCGGTGATGCCGGACAGGTGCAGCAGGCGGGCGCCGGACAGCAGCCGGACGGCCGCCGGGTCGGCCAGCAGGGCGGGGGAGAGCGCGGCGGCCGCGGAGCCGCGCCGGTGGTAGTGCAACCGGCTGCGGCCGGGGCCGAGGTCGTGGTGGTGGCCGGTGGCGCCGCCGACCTCCTTGAGGTACAGGCCGGTGGGGCGGTGCGGGTCGACGGCGACCGCCGAGATGTCCACGCCGCGGGCGGCGACCTCGGCGAGCAGCCGGCGGCCGAAGCCGTCGTCGCCGACCCGGCTGATCCAGGCGGTCGGCACGCCGAGCGCGGCCAGCGCGCCGGCCACGTTGGACTCCGCGCCGCCGACCGACAACCGGAAGTTCTCCACCGCCTCCAGCGGGCCCGGCCGGTCCGGCAGCAGCACCGCCATGGACTCGCCCACGCACACGGCCGTCGGGGAAGGACCGGGGCGGGCCGGGCCCGGGGTGTCCTGTCGCGGCATCTGCTGGGCTCCTCCGTCTGCGGCGGCCGTTCCGTTGACCGTGATCCGGCGCCGATGCTAGAACCGTCATGCCAACATGTGCAACCCTCATTGCACATGTTGCAACACGGCAGATGGAGGAAGACGGTGGAGCAGACCTTCGCAAGCATCGGCACCGGGCCGGGCATCGACGACGGCGCGGTGGCGGCCCTCGCCGACGAGACGCTCGACTGGCGGTTCAAGGCCGCCCCGCCGGAGGCCTGGGGGCACTCCGTCCGCGACTGGCTGGCCACCGGGCCCACCCTCACCGGGCTCGGCACCCCGCTGCTCACCCTGGACGGCGCCGCGCTCGACCACAACCTGCGCACCATGGCCGACTGGTGCGCCAAGGCCGGGGTCGCGCTCGTGCCGCACGGCAAGACCACCATGGCGCCCGCCCTCTGGCAGGCGCAGCTCGTCGCCGGCAGCCACGGCATCACCCTCGCCAACCTGCCGCAGGTGCGCGTCGCCCGGGCCTTCGGAGTCGAGCGGATCCTGCTCGCCAACACCCTGCTCGACCCGGCCGGACTGGCCTGGCTCGCCGCCGAACTGGCCGCCGACCCGGCGTTCGCCTTCGTCTCCTGGGTGGACTCCACCGAGAGCGTCCGGCTGATGGACGAGGCGCTGCGCGCCGCCGGTGCCCAGCGGCCCGTCGAGGTCCTGGTCGAACTCGGCGGACCCGGCGGGCGCACCGGCGCCCGCGGCGTCGACGCGGCCGTCGAGATCGCCGCCGCCGTGCTGCGCGCCCCCACCCTGCGCCTCGCGGGCGTCGGCGGTTACGAGGGCGCGCTCGCCCACGACGCCACCGCCGACGGGCTGGCCACCGTCCGCGGCTACCTCAAGGCGCTCGCCGACCTGCACGGCCGGCTCGCCCGCGCCTACCCGGACGACGCCCGGCCGATCGTGACGGCCGGCGGCAGCGCCTACTTCGACCTGGTCGTCGAGGAACTCGCAGGCCTGCCGGAAGCCCTCGTGGTCCTGCGCTCGGGCGCGTACATCGCCCACGACGACGGCTTCTACCGGGGCATCTCGCCGCTGGTCCGGGGCGCCGGTGCCACGCCGTTCCGCAGCGCGCTGCACGGCTGGGCCCGGGTGGTGTCCCGGCCCGAGCCGCAACTGGCCCTGCTGGACGCCGGCAAGCGCGACCTGCCCTTCGACGAGGGCCTGCCCGAGCCGCAACACGTGCGCGGCGGCGCCGAGTTGACCGGCACTGCGGCCCGGATCACCGCACTCAACGACCAGCACGCCTTCCTGCGCGACGCGGGCGACCTCGCCCCGATCGGAGCGGTGCTGCGACTCGGCGTCTCCCACCCGTGCACGGCCTTCGACAAGTGGACCGCGATCCCGGTGCTCGACTCCGCCGACGCGGCCGAGCCGAAGGTCACCGGGCTGGTCAGGACGTTCTTCTGATGGCGGGCGGCAGAGCGCCCGACACCGTCTTCCGGGGCGCCACCGTCGTCGACGGCACCGGCGCGGACCGCTACCGGGCGGACGTGCGGATCGCCGACGGGCTGATCACCGGGATCGGCCCCGGCCTCGACGCGCCGACGGTGGTGGACGCCGACGGGCTGGTCCTCGCCCCCGGCTTCATCGACATGCACGCCCACTCCGACCTCGCCCTGCTGCTCGAACCCGAGCACCCGGCCAAGGTCACCCAGGGCGTCACCTGCGAGGTCCTCGGCCAGGACGGCCTGTCCTACGCCCCGGTGGACGACACCACCCTGCCCGCGCTGCGCCGCCAACTGGCCGGCTGGAACGGCGATCCGGAGGCCTTCGACTGGGACTGGCGCGGCGTCGCCGGCTACCTGGACCGGATCGACCGCACCGGCGTCGCCGTCAACGCCTGCTACCTCGTCCCGCACGGCTCGCTGCGGATGCTCGCCATGGGCTGGGCCAACCGGCCACCCACCCCGGCCGAACTCGACCGGATGCGCCAGGAGTTGGCGCAGGGCCTGCTGGACGGCGCGGTCGGCATGTCCAGCGGCCTCAGCTACACCCCCGGGATGTACGCGGACACCGCCGAACTGGTCGAGCTGTGCACCGTGGTCGCGGCCTACGGCGGCTTCCACGCCCCGCACCAACGCTCGTACGGCGCGGGTGCGTTGGAGGGCTACGCGGAAATGGTGGAGATCGCCCGGCGGACCGGCTGCGCGCTGCACCTGACCCACGCCACGATGAACTTCGGCGTCAACCGGGGCCGGGCCGGCGAACTGCTGGAACTGGTCGACCAGGCACTCGCCGACGGCGTCGACCTCACCCTGGACAGCTACCCCTACCTGCCCGGCTCCACCACCCTGGCCGCCCTGCTGCCCAGTTGGGCCACCGAGGGCGGCCCGGAAGCGACCCTCACCCGGCTCGCCGACCCGGCCGCCCGCGAGCGGATCCGGTACGAGGTGGAGGAGAAGGGCAGCGATGGCTGCCACGGTGTCGTCACCGACTGGGCGACGATCCAGATCTCCGGCGTCCGGACGGCCGAGCTGGCGCGGACGGTCGGCCGGACCGTCGCCGAACTCGCCGCCGAGCAGGGCCGCAGCGGGACGGAGGTCTTCCTCGACCTGCTGCGCCGCGACGAACTGGCCACCACGATCCTCCAGCACGTCGGGCACGAGGAGAACGTCCGGGCGATCATGCGCCACCCGGCGCACACCGTCGGCAGCGACGGGCTGCTGGTCGGCGCCCGGCCGCACCCGCGCGCCTGGGGCACCTTCCCCCGCTACCTCGGCCACTACAGCCGGGAGTTGGGCGTGCTGACGCTGGAGGAGGCCATCGCCCGGATGACCGGCCGGCCCGCCGCCCGGCTCGGGCTGCACCGGCGCGGCCTGATCGCCCCCGGCCACCACGCCGACCTGGTGCTCCTCGACCCCGAGAAGGTCCGGGACGCCGCCACCTTCGAGTACCCCCGGCTGCCCGCCGAGGGCGTCCAGCATGTGTACGTCAACGGCACCGCCGTCGTCCGGCAGGGCCGCACCACGGGCGCCCGGCCCGGGCGCGCCCTGCGCCGCACCGACCGAGGAACCAGATCCCTGTGAATCCCCCCTCCGTGAATCCTCCCTCCGTGAACCCCCTCGCCGACCTGCGGGACGACCCGGTGATCGCCGTGGTCCGCGCGCCCCGCATCCCGGACGCGGCCGCACTGTGCGCCGCGCTCGCTGACGGCGGCATCAACTGGACCGAATTCACCTACACCACACCGGAGGTGACGACGCACCTGCGGCGTGCCGCGGACGCGGGCTGGCGGGTCGGCGTGGGCACCGTGCTGACCGCCGAGCAGGCCGAGCGCGGGGTCGCGAGCGGGGCGTCCTTCCTGGTCACCCCCGGCTGCCGGCCCGAGGTGGCGCAGGCCGCCCGGGCCGCCGGGGTACCGGTGGTGCTCGGGGCGCTCACCCCGACCGAGGTGGCCCGGGCGGTGGACCTCGGGGCCGCCGCCGTGAAGATCTTCCCGGCCCGGGCGTTCGGCCCCGGCTACTTCAAGGACCTGCGCGGCCCGTACCCGGACGTCCCGCTGGTGGCCTCCGGCGGGGTGAACGCGGGCAACGCCGCCGACTTCCTGGCGCACGGCGCGCTCGCGGTCTGCGCGGGCACGGACGTGGTGCCGCCGGACGCGGTCGCGGCGGGGGACTGGGCGGAGATCACCCGGCGGGCCCGGGCGTTCACCGCGGCGTGCGCGGTGGCGCGGGCCTGAGGGGCCGGCGGGTGGCGGGGCGCCGGGGCGGTCGGTCGGCGGGCTGTCGGCGCGGCCGGGGATGGGCGAGAATCGTGCTCCCCAGCCCCAGCCCCGGCCCTGGCCCCGGCCCCGGCCCCAGCCCTGGCCCCGGCCCCAGCCCTGGCCCCGGCCCCCGGATCCGGCAGGAGGACCCACCCCCATGACCTCGCCCCGCCCCGGCCCCGATTGGCTGGCCGACGCCGTCCTGTACCAGATCTACCCGCAGAGCTTCGCGGACTCCGACGGCGACGGCATCGGTGACTTCGCCGGCATCGCCGCGCACCTCGACCACCTCGCCTGGCTCGGCGTCGACACCGTCTGGCTCAACCCCTGCTTCGCCTCCCCGTTCCGCGACGCCGGCTACGACGTCGCCGACTACCTCGCCCCGGCCCCGCGCTACGGCGGCACCGAGGACCTGGTCGCGCTGGTCGAGGCCGCCCGCCGGAAGGGCATCCGGATCCTGCTCGACCTGGTCGCCGGCCACACCTCCGACCGCCACCCCTGGTTCCTGGCCGCCGCCGAGGACCCGGCCGACCACCGGTACATCTGGTCCGACCAGCGGGTGGACGGCTTCGTCGCCTCGCCCGGCAGCCGCCCCGGCTGGTACCGGCCGAACTTCTTCGACTGCCAGCCCGCGCTCAACTTCGGCTACGCGCGCCCCAGTTCCGGGGAACCCTGGCGCCAGCCGGTGGACGCCGAGGGCCCGCGCGCCAACCGGGCGGCCCTGTGCGACATCATGGCGCACTGGCTCGGCCTCGGCCTGGCCGGCTTCCGGGTCGACATGGCTTCTTCGCTGGTCAAGGACGACCCGGGCCTGGTGGAGACCGCCAAGCTGTGGACCGGGCTGCGGGGCTGGCTGGACCGCGCCCACCCGCAGGCCGCGCTGTTCGCCGAGTGGGGCGATCCGGCGGCCGCCGTCGCGGCGGGCTTCCACGCGGACTTCTTCCTGCAGTTCGGCGGCGCCGACCACGGCCTGCCGCTGCGCTCGCTGTGGAACAACGGCGCCGGCACGGTCGAGGAGTTCTGGCAGCAGGGCCCGTGCTACTTCGAGGCCGAGGGGCGAGGCACCCCGCAGGTGTTCCTGGACGCCTGGCGCGCCGCCGCCGAAGCGACCGAGGGCGTCGGCCACATCGCCCTGCCGACCGCCAACCACGACTTCTCCCGGCTGGCCACTGGCCCGCGCACCGACGAGCAACTGGCCGCCGCCTTCGCGTTCCTGTTCACCTGGCCCACCCTGCCGGCCGTCTACTACGGCGACGAGATCGGCATGCGCTACCTGCCCGGACTGCCCGACGTCGAGGGCAGCGTGCTCGGCCCGCGGTACAACCGGGCCGGCTCGCGGACCCCGATGCAGTGGGAGCCCGGGCCGGCGGCGGGCTTCTCCAGCGCGCCGCCCGAGCGCCTCTACCTGCCCGTCGACCCGGACCCGCGGCGCCCGGACGCGCTCTCCCAGCGGGCCGATCCGACCTCGCTGCTGCACACCGTCCAGCGGCTGATCGCGCTGCGCCGGGCGCATCCGGGGCTGGGCGCCTCCGGCGGGGTGGAGGTCCGGCACGCCGGGTACCCGCTGGTGTACACCCGGGCCGGACGGTACCTGGTGGCGGTGAACCCGCGCCGGGAGCCGGGGGTGGTGCGGCTGGAGCACGGCGGGGTGCGCCCGCTGGAGGTGCGGGGCGTGCGGGTGGCGGACGGGGAGCTGCGGGCGGACGGCTTCTCGTACGGCGTGTTCGAGCTGTCCTGAGCGTTCGGCCGTGGCCCCGCTGGGGCGGGCGGCTTTCGATCGGCGTCAGATAGTTGTAAGCTACATCCATAGATGGTTGCATTTACCACCTGATGTGGGTGCGCGTGGCACCTTTGATGGTTGCATTTGCCACTCATCTCCACTCGACGCCACCGGAGGACGGTACGAACGCCATGAGCACACCCCAGACCCCCGCCGCAGCGCCCGCCCTGGGGCACTCGCTCAAGCACCTCGCCGTCCACCTGATCACCCCGCTGCTGATGTGCCTCGGCATGGCGCTCGCCTACCAGGGCGCCTTCCACCAGCCCGAGCCGCACCACCTGAAGGTCGCCGTGGTCGGCACCACCCCGCAGGCGCACGGCCTGGCACAGGCGATCCAGGCCAAGGCCGGGGCGGCGGTCGACGTCCGCACCCTGCCCGACCGGGCGACCGCCGAGCAGCAGCTGCGCGACCGCGACCTGGTGGGGGCCTTCCTCCCGGACGCCAGGAGCCCCGAACTGCTCGTCGCCAAGGGGAACTCGGACACCTCGGCGGTGGCCGCCACGGCGGTGTTCAGCAACGTCACCGACCGGCAGGGCGTGCCGCTGCACGTCACCGACCTCACCACCCCGGCCGAGGGCGACCCGACCGGCCAGGGCCTGTTCTTCCTGCTGGTCGCGCTGAGCATCGGCTCCTACGCCAGCGTCGCCGTGATCGGCGCGGCCGGCGCCGGGCTGAGCATGCGGATCCGGGCGCTGGTCGGCGTGGCGGTGTCGCTGGTGGTGAGCGTGATCGGGATCGTCACCGCCGGACCGGTCTTCCACGTGGTCGACCACGACCTGGCCGCGGTGTGGGCGCTCGGCTGGCTCTACTCGGCGGGCGTCGTCCTGATCGGCATCGGCCTGCACAGCTTCCTGAAGAAGTGGACCACCCTGGCCCTGATGGTGCTGTTCGTGATGCTGAACTTCACCAGCTCCGGCGGCGTCTTCCGGCCCGAGCTGCAGAACGGCTTCTTCGGCGCGCTGCACGGCTTCTGGACCGGCGCCGGCTTCCTGGAGGGCGCGCGCAGCATCCTGTACTTCGACGGCGGCGCGGGCCTCGGCGGGCACGTCGTGACCCTGGTGGTCTGGCTGCTGCTGGGCGGGGCCGCGCTGGTGGCCGCCGCGCTCCACGAGGGGCGCGGGCGCCGGGGGGTGGAGAGCCCGGTGGAGGCCGAGGAGGAGATGGCGGAGGCGGTCGCGGTCTGACCGCACCGCACGTGAGTACTTCACCCGCCGCCAAGGGCATCGGCACCGGGTGGGGACCGACGGCCCGCGCCCGGCTCTGGACAAGCCGGACGCGGGCCGGTTTCGCGGCTCCGGTTCTGTGGCTCCGGGCTCATGGCTCCGGTTTCGTAACTCCGGTTCCGTGACTCCGGGTTCATGACTCCGGGCTCATGGCGCGCCTTCGGGGTGCCCGTCGTCCGGGGCGCGGCCGGAGGCGGCGACGGGGATTCCTCCAGGGGTGAGGGTCATCGGGCGTCCCCGGCGGGGGTCGTCGCGTCGCCGGACGGGGCGTCGCTGCGCAGGTGCGGGCGGGCCAGCAGCAGGTAGAGCCCGCCGGCCGCGAGCACCGCCACGGCCGAGAGCAGCACGAGGTAGTCGTCGTACCAGGCGGCGTCCGGGGTGCGGCCCCAGCAGATGTTGACGATCGCGGCGAGCCCGTACACCAGCGCGCCGATGTTCACCGCCAGGCCCCAGCGGCCGAGCCGGAAGTCCCCGCTCGGGCGCCAGCCGCGCAGCCGGGCGCGCAGGGCGGCCAGCACCACCATCTGGAAGGCCAGGTAGATGCCGATGCTGGAGAAGGAGATGATCTTCGTCAGGGCGCCCTCGGAGAGCGCCGAGGCGCCGACGATGATCACGCCCGGCACTGCCGCCGCGAGCAGCAGCGCGTACGGCGGCACCCGCAGGCGGTCCGAGACGGTGGCGAGCAGCCGGCTGCCCACGATCATCCGGTCCCGGGCGAAGGAGTACGCCAGCCGGCTCGCCGCCGCCTGGAGGCTCAGCACGCAGGACAGGAAGGAGATCAGCACCACGCCGATCACCACCCGGGCGCCGGTGGCGCCGAACGCGTCGTGCAGCACCGAGGCCACCGGGTCCTTGTCGTCGCCGGAGACCACCGCGCCGATGTCCTGGATCGACATCACCAGCGCCAGGCTGACGCCGATCGCCGCCGCGCCGCCGACGTAGAGGGTGCGCCGCATCGACTTGGGGATCTGTCGACCGGGGTTCGGCACCTCCTCGGCGACGTCGCCGCACGCCTCGAAGCCGAAGAAGAGGAAGACCGCGATCAGTCCGGCGGCCAGGAAGGCGTCGGTGTACGAGCCGCCGTCGCCCGCGCCGAAGCGGTCGAAGACCACGCCGAGGCCGTGGTAGCGGTGGGTCAGCAGCAGCCAGGCGCCGACCGCCAGAGCGCCCAACAGCTCGGCGGCGAAGCCGAACACGGCCGCCGCCGACAGCACCTTGGTGCCGCCCAGGTTGATCACGGTGGCGAGCAGCAGCAGGCCGAGCGCGCACCAGACGGTCGTCGCGGTGCTCGGTTCGACGTCCAGCAGCGCGGCCACGTACGGGCCGGCGCCGTAGGAGACCGCCGCGATGGTGGACATCAGCGCCAGCAGGTACACCCAGCCGGTCAGCCAGCCCCAGGTGCGGCCCCAGAGCCGGCGTGCCCACGGGTACACCCCGCCCGCCACCGGGAACTGGGCGACCACCTCGCTGAACACCAGCGCCACCAGCAACTGGCCGACGCCGGCGATCAGGAAGCTCCACACCATCGGCGGGCCGGCGGTCGCGAGGGAGGAGGCGAAGAGTGTGTACACGCCGACGACCGGGGAGAGGTAGGTGAAGCCGAGGGAGAAGTTCGCCCAGAGGCTCATGTCGCGTTTGAACTCGGAGGTGTAGCCGAGGGCGGCCAGCCGAGCGGCATCGGCATCGGCGTCGGCACCGATGTCGGGGCCCTGTGGGGGGAGAGGGCCGGTCGGGGAGGTGGCACGTGCGCTGGCATCGGTCATGACCTGCTCCTGCTCCTGGGAACGTGGCGTGACGCGTGAGGGCTTCCCGGGGGTGGTGCTCGGACCGGGATCGCGGGAAAACATACGAGATCGGGTTTCTAGCGGCAAGGGTGCGTGCCCGACCGGGAGGTACCCTGCCGGGAGCACCCAGTCCGACGGTGATCGAGGAGGGGGCCGGCGTGGCGACGATCGGGAGCACGACCCCGCTGCTCAGCGCCGTCCTCGCGCCATTGACCGACCTCGGCCGCGCCGATGCCGTGGCCCGCCGGATCACCGAGGCGATCGCCCTCGGCCTGGTCGCCGACGGGGACCAACTGCCCAGTGAGAACGACCTCGCCGACCGGCTCGGCGTCGCCAACGGCACCGTCCGCGAGGCGCTCGCCCTGCTCCGCGAGGCCGACCTGATCGAGACCCGGCGCGGCCGCAACGGCGGCAGCTTCGTCCGCACCCCCGGCGAGGGCTCCGAACGCCTCCAACTCGCCCGGCTGCGCGACCTCGCCACCGTCGACCTGCGCGACCTCGGCGACGAGGAACTGGCCGTCTCCGGGACCGCCGCCCGGCTCGCCGCCGAACGCGCCCCCGCCGACCTCGCGCCCCGGCTCACCCGGCTGGTGCACGACCTGCGCGACGCCGCCGGGCCCGCGGAACAGCGCCGCGCCGACGCCCGCTTCCACATCGAACTCGCCGTCGCCGCCCAGTCCGTGCGCCTCACCCGGCTCGCCGTCCGGCTCCAGGCCGAACTCGGGCCGCTGCTCTGGCTGCCCGCACCGCACGGCCCCGACCAGGAACGGTTCGCCGAGCAGCACCGGGAGATCCTGGTCGCCGTCCTGGCCGGCGACGCGGCCGGGGCACGGGCCGCCGCCGAGGTGCACACCGTCGCCTGCGTGCACCACCTGGTGCGGGGGCACCTCCAGCTGGCGGGCGACGGCTGATGGCTGACGGACACGGCTGACGGACGACGGCTGACCGGAGGCCCGGATATGACCTGCACTCCTGGATGTATCAGCCCTGTTTTGGCGCGGGCGGCCGGGTGAAACAGCAGTCGCCGCAGACCCCGGCGCCCGGCCCCACCCGGTAGTACAGGCAGCAGCTGGTCCGCCGGAAGGCGGCGCCGCGCGGGCCGGTCCGCAGCGTCCCGGTGCCGGCCAGCGGCGGGCGCGCGAGCAGCTCCGCGACCAACGCCCTTGCGGGGACCGGCGCGTGGGAGTCCAGGACCCGCAGCGTACCGGCCAGGGCGGAGGCGGCGTTGCCCGACAGCAGCCGGGCGGAGAGCGGGACGGCGGACCGCACCGCCGCCGCCAGCGGCTCCAACTGGCCCACCAGGACGGCCTCGTACAGCTGGTCGGCGAGCGGGAGCGGAGTGGGGAACGGAGCGAGGAGCGGGGGCTCCGGCGGCGTCCAGAGGTCGAGCGGCCCCTGATCCGGGATCCGCACCCAGGCGTGCTCCAGCGTCGGGACCGTACCCAGCAGGACGGCCGCCCCGAGGCCCACCGACCAGAAGCGGGCGGCCAGTCCGAGGTGCAGGATCGACGCGGCGACCCGGGGCTCGGCGGTGCCGAGCCGCTGCGCCACCACTCGGATCCGCCGGGCCAGCGGTGCGTCCGGCCCGGTGCCGTACAGCTCGGGCAGCGGCCGGAAGCCCGGGGGCGGCCCCGCGCCGGGCTCGGCGGGGGTGTCGAGCGCGAAGTACGGGCCGACGGCGGCGAGTCGGCCGTAGTCGGGGCGGCCGGCGTTCCCGGTGCCGTCGGCGGGGCGGTCGACGGGCATCGGGCGGGCCTCCAGGGCGTTCAGGCGTTCGGTGCGTTCGGGCGCGCGGAGGAACGGTACCGCGCCCGTCGGGGTGGCGGCCGGTGAGCGCGCCACCTCGACGGGCGCGACCAGGGTCAGCGTCCCCGGCCGCCGCCGCGGGCGCCGCGCGGGCGGGTGAGGGTGAAGCGGTCGACGGGGACGAGGTCTCCGTACGGGCCGCTGACGGAGTAGTAGGTGACAGCGATGGTGGTCCGGCCGCCGCGCTCGCCCGGGTCGACCTCGAAGGCGGCGAAGCCGTACGGGTTGTCGGCGTCGCGGAAGGCGGACCAGGGGGCGTCCTCGATCACGTACTGCGGGGGCCGCTTGCCGGTGGCCGGGTCGACGGCGCCGACGCCGGTGATGACGCGGGCCTTGGCGGGCTCGAAGAAGAGGTGGTTGGAGGGGGCGGAGGTGCCGCCGCCGCCGATCACCATGTGAACGGTGCCCCGGGTGGTGTCGATGGTCCGGGTGTCGGTGGCGACCGGGATGGGGGTGCGGGTGTCGGTCTGCTGCTGGCCGCGGATCGGGTGCGAGCGCTCGTAGTGGTGCTCGTGGCCGCAGACCACCAGGTCGACGCCGTACTTGTCGAACAGCGGCACCCAGGTCTCGCGGATGCCGAGGTCGGCGCCGTTGAACTTGTCGGCGGTGGAGATGACGACCTGGTGCATGCAGACCACGATCCAGTCGATCTCGGGGTTCGCGTTGGCGGCGGCCAACTCCCGTTCCAGCCAGCGCTGTTGGGCGCCTCCGGAGTAGCCGTGGACGTAGGAGTCGCCGGCGTCCTGGTAGGCGACGTCGTCGTTGTTGAGGCTGATGACGCGGACCGCGCCGGCGGTGAATGCGTACCAGAGGCCGTGCAGTTCGTCGTCGGAGCCGGACGGGGGGAGGTCGAAGTAGGCCTGGTAGGCGCCGTAGCCGGTCGGGCCGTTGCCGCGCTCGTTCTCGTGGTTGCCGGCGGCGGGCATCCAGGGGCGGTGGCGGGCGGAGCGGCTGTTGTTCTCGAACCAGTCGGACCAGGTGCGGACCCGGTCGGTGGCGAGGTTGGCGTAGCAGAGGTCCCCGTTGACGAGATGGAACAGCGGGGCGATCCGCTCGACTCCGGCGGTGGTGTCGCCGGCGGCGGGGCTGCCCAGGTTGTCGTTGGCGTAGCCGTTCGCGGTCTTCTTGCCGAGGGTGGGGGTGCCCTGGTCGCCGAAGCTGGTGAAGGTGAAGGCGGCCCGGCCGCGCGGGGCGGTGCGGACGGTGCCGAGCTCCGGGGTGGCGCCGTCGTGGACGGCGGCGTACACGTAGTCCGTGTCGGGGTGCAGGCCGCTCAGCCGGGCGTGGTGGATCTGGACCTCGGTGCCGGACTTGGCGTCCCGGTAGGTGCTGGTGTCGGCCTGTACGCTGCGGCCCAAGCCGCCGTTCGAAGTGCCGTACCGGACACGGGGGTTGCCGACCGAGGCGGTGGTGTGCCAGGAGACCACGACCTCGCGCGAGGCGTCCGAGCCGAACTGGAGGTGCAGCCCGGCGACGCGCGGGGCGCCGGAGCGGTCCGGCCGCTCCAGCAGCAGCGGGGAGGCGGCGGCGGGCGTGGCCGCGATGCCGGAGAGGGAGACGGCGCCGCCGAGACCGAGACCGGTGGCACCGGCCAGGATCCCGCGGCGGCTGACGGGGGGATGTCCACTGGAAGCGTTCATGGCCGCCAGCCTCACCGGGCGTTGGTGAACCGCGCCGGGCCCGTGACGTGAACTTCCCGCCCGCCGGGCTCGTGACGTGGACCTCCCGTCCGTCGGGCCCGTGACGTGAACTTCCCGCCCGCCGAGCTCGTGACGCGAACTTCCCACCCACCGGGCCGCATTGGCGGCGGGCGGGGCCGGCGGTCCGGACGGGCGTGGCAGACTGCCTGCCGTGACGAGTACGAACGGTGTGACGAGTGCGAACGGTGAGTGCCCGCGGATCATCCGTACGCTGATCGCGGACGACCAGGAGGGCGTCCGGCGCGGCGTCCGTCGGATCCTGGCGGCGCAGCCGGACATCGAGGTGGTGGGGGAGGCCGCCGACGGGCTGGCCGCGCTGGAACTGGCGGCCGAACTGCGCCCGGACGTCGCGCTGGTGGACATCCGGATGCCGCGGATGGACGGACTGGAGCTGACCCGGCGGCTGGCCGGGCCGGGGGTGGCGGAGCCGGTGCGGGTGGTGGTGCTGACCACCTTCGACCTGGACGAGTACGTGTACCCGGCGTTGCGGCACGGTGCGTCCGGGTTCCTGCTGAAGCGCTCGGGGCCGGCGCTGCTCGTCGAGGCGGTGCGGGCGGCGGCGGACGGGGAGAGCCTGATCAGTCCGTCGGTCACGGTCCGGCTGCTGCGGCAGGTGACGGCGCCGCGCCGTCCGGAGCCCCGCTCGGCGCCGGTGGTGCCGTTGACCGAGCGGGAGGTGGAGATCGCCGGTCACGTGGCGGCGGGCCGGACGAACGCGGACATCGCCGCCGAACTGTTCATCTCGCCGGGCACGGTGAAGACGCACGTGGCGAGCGTCCAGCGCAAGCTCGGGGTGGCGAACCGGGTCGGCATCGCCGTCCACGCCTGGGAGATGGGCTACCCGGTGCCGCAGTGACGGGCGCCGTAGTGACAGGCACCGCCGCGAAGGGCCCCTGCCGCGACGGACGCGTCCACGGAGCCGAGGGGGCGCTCCGTGGACGCGGGGAACCTACGAGGCGGGGGTGGCCTCCGGACATCGTGTCCTCCGGCCGGCAGTTCGATCGTCGACCGAGGTAGTACCAGTGGCAGACCCTGATCCGTCTCGATCTGTCACCACTGCCTCCTGCGGTCGAACTCCTTCAGCTGCCTCGCAGGTCCACTTCCCATCATGCGCTTCCCACGCCGCGTGCACCAGGGGTCAACCGCCCGAAATCGGATGGATTTCGCAAGTCGGGAGATTTCGGGCGGCGTTACGGCTTCGGCCAGCCGTCGACGAAGGAGAGCGTGCGGTGGTACGGCCCGTCGGGCCCGGTGCTGTGGTAGTCCTCGGTGCTGGTGCCGGTGCGGACGGTGGAGTCGCCGTCGTGGCGGCGGGCGGTGGGGCGCAGGGTGTGGTCGACGGTGGAGCGTTCGGTGACGTGGCCGCCGGTGGCCGCGGTGCTCTCGCGGTGGTAGCCGAGGTCCATGGCGGTCTGCTGGTCGGTGTTGCCGGCGGCGTCGTGGGTGACGCGGTAGGTGACGTCCAGCGGTTCGCCCTCGCGCACGGTGGTGGTGCGGTGCGGGCCGCCGCCCCAGGTGGCGGTGGTGCGGGCGAGGTCGGTGCGGTTGTGCAGGGTCACGTCGTTGCCGCTGTCGCGCAGCTGCTGGGCGGAGCGGAAGGCGAGGTCGTCGCGGACCTCGGTGGTGATCCGGCCGTGCGAGGTCTGGACCCAGCCGCGGGCGAGGTCGTGCCGGCCGGCGGAGACGGTCCAGTCGCCGCTGCCGCTGCCGCTGCCGCTGCCGCCGCCGTGGTCGGTGAGCCGGGTGTCGACGGCGGCTTCGGGGGCGACCCGGTGGTCGGTGAGCTGCCCGGTGGTGCGGGTGGCGCCGTGGTCGACGTCGGCGAAGAGGTTGATCTGGCCGGTCCAGGTGTCGTTGTTCTGCGCCTCGCTGGCGTTCACCGCGATGCCGACGGTGTGCGGGCGGCCGTCGAGCAGCAGTCCGACGTAGGGGGTGAGGTCGAGCCGGTAGGCGGGCAGGTCGAAGGCGAAGACGCCGGGGACGGGCCGCCAGAGCAGTGGGTCCCACCCGCCGGTGTAGATGACGGGGTAGGGCCAGACCGCGCCGGCCGTCCGCCCGTCGACGGTGAGTCGCAGTTCGCGGAACGGGCCCTTGCCGCAGGAGCCGAGGCCGGGGTTGGCGCTGACGAAGGCGTCGGGCGCGGAGGCGTAGGCGAACTCCTCGCAGGCGCCGCCGCCCCGGGTGTAGACCTCGGCGGTGAGGCGTTCGAGGTTCTGCGGGAAGGTGAGCTCGCGGGTGGCGGCGGGGGCGGCCTGGGTGAGCGCGAACGGCCCGGTGGTGAGCAGGCGGTCGGCGGCGCGGGCGGCGGGCCGGCGGTCGTTCGCGGTGTAGAAGGTGACACTGGCGCTGATGGTGAAGACGCCGGTGTAGGTGGCGTCGGTGACGTTGGCGAGGTCGAGGGAGAACGGCTGCGGTCCGGCGGCGAACAGCGGGGCGTAGCGGGTGAGATCGCGCTCCAGCTTCCATTCGATGCCGTCCTTGGACGGCTCGGGGGTGGAGGAGAGCAGCACCTGGACGCCGCCGACGCGGGCGCTGAAGATGCGGTCGAACTGCCGCCCGGCGACCTGCCCGTGGAGGTCCAGGACCACCGCCGACCAGGGTCCGGCACAGTCGGCGGGCGGGGTGAGGGTGGTGGTGTACGGGGTGTCGGGCGGGTTGCCGTACCCGTTGCGGAACTGCTGGTCGTGCATCACCTCGACGGTGCAGGAGCGGGTGTCGGGGCGGGTGAGCGGCCGGGTGGCGGTGACCGGGTCGTGGTAGTCGGTGCCGAAGTCGGCGTGGGCGGGGGCGGCGGCGGTGAGGGTGCCGGCGAGGGTCAGGGCGGCGGCGCCGAGGAGGCGGGCGGCGCGGCGAAGCAGCGGGCGGACGGCCAAGGCTGGTCCCCAGGGGTCGGGCGGCCGGCGGGCGCTGCCGCGGGCCGGGTGGGCGGTCCGGGCATCCTTTCGGCGGTGGCATGCCAGCGTCAAGGATTCGCCGGAGAGGGGGACGCTTCGGGTGCCTGGCGTCGCGGGCCCGGCAAGGGCCTAGTCGACCTCCAGGGCCGCCGCCTCCTGCCGGATCAGGTCGCGCAGGGTGGCCAGCCGGGGCCGGCGGTCGTCCAGCCGCCACTGCATCTCCAGCGGCAGGGTGGCCCGGCCGTCCAGCCGGACGGTGGCCACGTCCTCGGTGAGGTGGCCGGTCATCGAGCCGGGCACCAGCGAGAACGCGCGGTTGCGGGCGAGCAGGTAGAGCCGGGAGCCGACGATCCGCGGCGGGCTGACCAGCACCGGCGGGTCGACGCCGTGGTCCGCGCACAGGCCGAGCACGTGGTCGTAGTAGCGCGGGTGCTGCTCGCGCGGCCACAGCAGCAGCGGCAGGTCGCGCAGTTCGCCGAGGCGCACGCTCGTCCGACTGGCCAGCGGGTGGTCCCGGCCGAGGGCGACCCGTACCGGCTCGTCGGCGATCCGCTCCAGCCGGTAGCCGGCCACCTCGTCGAGGAAGCGGCCGAGGCCGATGTCGGCGAGTTCGGCGGCCAGTGCGGTGGAGACCTGGCCGGTGTCGACGGCGACCTCGGCGGTGGTGAGCGCGGGCAGCTCCTGTTCGGCGCGGCTGACCACGGCGGGCAGCAGCCGGTTCACCACGCTGGGGGAGGCCACGATCCGGGCCGTCCCCAGCCGGGACTCCTCGTGCAGCCGCACCCGGGCCAGCAGCGTCTGGGCCTGCCCGAGCAGCCGGGCGCTCTCGGCGGCCATCACCTCGCCGGCCTCGGTCAGCGCCACCGAGCGGCGGCTGCGGTCGAAGAGCTCGACACCGACGGTCCGCTCCAGTCGGGCGACCTCCTGGCTGACCGTCGGCTGGGAGATGTGCAGCCGTTCGGCGGCCCGTCCGAAGTGCAGTGTCTCGGCGACGGTGAGGAAGACCTCAAGTTGACGCAAGGTGAAGCCCATGGCCCAAGCCTAAGCCAACTCATAGGCCAGAGCCTATGGAAAGCCCCAGGACTCATTCTGGATTCCGATGCGAACCGTCCATACGCTGAGCGACACGTTGCCCCACCGCAGTGGCATCTCACAGAGAGATCCGACCATGACCGGACTGCCCCCCAGCACCCCCGAAGCCGCCGGCTCCGCGCCGGCCACCCGTTCCGCGCGGGCCATCCACGTCTCCGAGGAGGTCGCGCAGGCCGTGGCCGACGGCCGGCCCGTGGTCGCGCTGGAGTCGACCATCTTCACCCACGGCCTGCCGCGCCCCCGCAACCTGGCCGTCGCGCTGGAGGCCGAGCGGCAGCTGCGCGAGGCGGGCGTCGTCCCGGCGACCATCGGCGTGCACGCGGGCGTACCCACGGTCGGTCTGAGCACCGAGCAGATCACCGAACTGTCCGCGACGGACGGCCTGGACAAGGTGAGCCTGCGCGACCTGCCGGTGGTCGCCGCGCTCGGCCGCCACGGCGGCACCACCGTCGCCGCCACCGCCTTCCTCGCCCACCGGGCGGGCATCCGGGTGTTCTCCACCGGCGGCCTCGGCGGCGTCCACTTCGGAGCCTCCGAGAGCTTCGACGAGTCGGCCGACATGACCACCCTGGCCGCCACGCCGGTCACCGTGATCAGCGCGGGCGTGAAGTCGATCCTCGACATCCGGGCCACCCTGGAGCGCTTCGAGACCTTCAACATCCCGGTCATCGGCTACCGCACCCGCAAGTACCCCGGCTTCTACGTCACCGACTCCGGCCACGAGATCAACTTCAGCGTCGAGTCGCCCGAGGAGGCCGCGCGGCTCATCGAGGCCCGCGACCGCCTCGCCCTGCCGCAGGCCGTCCTGATCGCCAACCCGGTGGACCCCGCCAAGCAGCTGCCGCCGGAGGAGCTCGACGGCATCCTGGCCCGCGCCTGGGCCGAGGCCGAGCGCCAGGGCGTCACCGGCAACGCCTCCACGCCGTTCCTGCTCGACCACATCCAGCGCGACACCCAGGGCCGCAGCCTGGAGGTCAACGTCGAGGTCTACCGGGGCAACGTCCGGCTCGGCGGCCAGATCGCGACCGCGCTGGCGGCCGCCGCCCGCAGCGGGGCCTGACCCGTGCTGGGGGTGCTCGGCGACCTCGTCGAGGACATCGTGGTCTGGGTCGACGGCCCGCTGCGGCACGGCACCGACTCCAGCGCCCAGGTCTTCCGGCGGCGCGGCGGCAGCGCGGCGAACGTCGCGAGCTTCGCCGCCGGTCAGTACCCGGCCCGGTTCATCGGCTGCGTCGGCGCCGACCCGGTCGGGGACGGCATCGTCGCCGAACTGACCGGGCACGGCGTGGACGTACGGGTCGCCCGGCGCGGCCAGACCGGCAGCATCGTGGTCCTGATCGACCAGGCCGGCGAACGGACCATGCTGCCCGACCGCGGCGCGGCCAAGCTGCTGGACCGGGTGCCGGACGAGTGGCTGGCCGGCCTGACCCACCTGCACGTGCCTGCCTACTCCTTCGACGGTGATCCGGTCGGCCGCTCCGCGGTGGACGCGCTGGCGCGGGTCCGGCGGGCGGGCGGCACCACCTCGGTGGACGCCTCCTCGACCGGCATGCTGGAGCAGTACGGGCGGGAGCGCTTCCTCGCCCTGCTGGCCGAGTTGGCGCCGACCTTCGTGTTCGCCAACCGGTCCGAGGCGGAGTACCTGGGCCTGCTGGTGGGCGGGCTGCCGGGGCCGGAGCGGGCCCGGCTGGCGGCCACCACCGTGGTCACCAAGGCCGGCGCCCAGGCGACCACCGTCGACGTGCCCGGGGACGCGCCGTTCACGGTGCCCGTGCCGCCGGTGAGCGAGGTGCGCGACCTCACCGGCGCTGGGGACGCCTTCGCGGCGGGATTCCTGGCCGGCTTCCTGGAGACCGGCGACCTGCACCTGGCCGCCGGCCTCGGGCACCGCAGCGCGGCCCGGGTGCTGGCCACGCCGGGGGCCTCGTTCGCGGAGCGGTGACCTCGGGGGCGGCGTTGAGGCTGCGTCGGGGCTGAGCCGGGGCTGCGTCGGGGTGGGCTCGGGGCGGCGTTGAGGCTGCGTCGGGGCTGAGCCGGGGCTGCGTCGGGGTGGGCTCGGGGCGGCGTCGAGCTGACCGTGCGGTGGGCGGCCCCGTGCGTGGGGGCCGCCCGCCGGGGTGCCCGGCGGCTCGCTCAGCGCAGTGCGTCCTTGCGGAGGAAACGTTTCAGCCGCTGCCAGGGCCAGGTGTTGATCACGTCCTCGGCGGTGAGCCAGCCGCGCTGCGCCGTACCGATGCCGAAGCGCGGGTAGGCGAGCTGCCCGGTGGCGTGGGCGTCGCTGTCGATCGCGAAGCGGACGCCATGCCGCTTCGCCCGCAGGACGTCCTCGTCGCGCAGGTCGAGCCGCTGCGGGGAACTGTTGATCTCGATCGCGGTGCCGGTGCGCGCGGCGGCCGCGAACACCGCGTCCAGGTCGACGTCGATCGGGCCGCGGCGGCCGATCCTCCGGGTGGTGAGGTGGCCGATGACGTGCACGTGCGGATTCTCGCAGGCGCGGATCAGCCGGCGGGTCTGGGCGGCCCGGTCGGCGGTGAAGTGCGAGTGCACGGAGGCCACGCAGACGTCGAAGCCGGCCAGGAACCCGGGCGGCCAGTCCACCCCGCCGTCCGGGCCGATGTTCAGCTCGGTGCCGTGCAGGAGGCGCAGCTTCCGGTGGCGGTCGGCGAGTCGGCGCAGCCGCTCGCGCTGGGCGAGCATCTTCTCGTCCGTCATCCGCTGCATCACCAGGTCCGGGGCGTGGTCGGTGACGGCGTAGTAGGAGTAGCCGCGGGCGGCCGCGGTGTCGATCATCTCCTCCAGGGTGGCCAGGCCGTCGGTCAGGTCGGTGTGCGTGTGCAGGTCGCCGCGCAGGTCCGACTCCTGGACCAGATCAGGGAGTTCACCGTGCAGGGCGGCCTCGATCTCGCCCCGGTCCTCGCGCAGCGGCGGCGCGATCCACGGCAGGCCGAGCGCCGCGTACACCTCGTCCTCGGTCGCGGACGCCACCTTGGCGCCGTCCTCTTTCTCGCCGTCCTCTCCTTCGGCGGCGGTTCGGAACAGGCCGTACTCCGAGAGCTTCAGCCCGGCCCGGACGGCCATCGTGCGCAGCCTGATGTTGTGCGCCTTCGATCCGGTGAAGTAGACGAGCGCCGCGCCCCAGTCCTCCTCCGGGACGACCCGCAGGTCCACCTGCACGCCCCCGGTGGTGCGCACCGAGGTCTTGGTCGGACCGCTCGCGATCACCTCGGCCACGTACGGGAGTCCGGTGAGCGCGGCCATCAGCGGGGCGGAGTCGGCGGCGGTCGCCAGCACGTCGACGTCGCCGACCGTCTCGCGCATCCGGCGCAGCGACCCCGCGTACGCGCAGCGGGTGCAGCCGGGCACGGCGGACAGCGCGGCGACGAGCTGCTCGGCCAGCTCGGTGGCCGCGTCGAGCAGGGTGCGGCCGCCGGAGCGCCGCAGCAACTCGATGCCGTGCAGGATCTTCTCGCCGCTGCGCTCGCCGAAGCCCGCCACGCCGGACAGCCGGTCGGAACGGACCGCCTCGGCCAGGTCGTCGACGGAGACGATGCCCAGGTCGCGGTGGAGGGCGAGGGCGCGCTTGGGGCCGACGCCGGGTACGGCCGTCATCTCCCGGACCCCGGACGGGACTTCGGCGCGCAGGGCCTCCAGGGCGGCGATCCGCCCGGTGGCGAGGTACTCGGCGACCTTCTCGGCGGTGGACTTCCCGACGCCGGGGATCTGCTGCAGGCCCTTGACGTCCAGGCCGGCGACGTCCTCGGAGTGGCCGCCCACCGCGCGGGCGGCCTTCTCGTAGGCCCGCGCCCGGAAGGCGTCCCCGCCGGTGATGTTGATCAGGTCGGCGTACTCCTGGAGCAGCTCCCGCACCTGGTCGTTGAGCCGGGGCATGGGGCCAGTCTAGGGCGGGTCCTCGGGCTCCGGCCTGGGCGGCGGCCCTCCGGGCGGGCGAAGGGAGTTCGTGAGGCCCGGCCCGGGGCCGGCGGCGCTGCGTCGCGGGCCCGGGGCGGGCCTGGCCGGGCCGGTGGCCGGGCCTGCCCCGCCGGTCGGCGGGTGTGGCATCGGCCGACCGGCGGGGGTGGTGCCCGGTTCGCGTCCCGGAGCCGGATTGTCACCCGAACGAGTGAGGTGCAGGCTGACAGCAGGGCCTGGGAAGCGGCCCGCGCCGGTCGGCCGCGGCACTGATGACGGCCGCCGGCGATGCGTGAGGGGCAGGGCGATGGCAAGCGGGAAGCTCTGGGGCTATGTCGCATCGGGGGCCAGGGCGCTCGGCGCCCTCGGCGGGCCGGGTGGCCCCGGCCGTACGGGAAGGCCCGGCGGCGCGGTGGCGGGCGAGGAGGCCGGACCGTTCAGACCGGGCGAGATGGCCGGGCCCCGGGCGCTGTCCCGGCCGGAACTTGAGCGCGTCGAGTGGACCGACCGGCAGGCCGGCTGCGAGCCGCAGGCGCGGCACGTCCAGGTGACCGAAGTGGTCCGCAGGGTGGTGCGCGGCGGCGGCCGGGCGGCGGCGGTGACGGCCCGGCTGGCGCCGGGGCTGCCGGTGGTGGTCGGGGACGCCCGGCGGCTGGAGGCCGCGCTCGCCGGCCTGGTCGACCACGCGATCCGGCGCAACCCGCCCGGCGGGCGGGTGCTGGTCCGCGCCGAGGTGGCGGGCGGGCCGGGCCCGGCCGCGACGGCCCTGCGGGCGGCCGGGTTGAGCGGGGCGGCGCGACCGCGCGGGCGGGTGGAGATCCGGGTGGCCGACCGGGGGTCGTCCGAGCTGCCCGGGGCGCGGGAGTGGCTGCTCGCGGGCGCCCGCGCCGACGGGCCGGTCGGGCCCGCCGTGCACAGCCTGGTGCTGGCGGCGGGCGG
Organism: Kitasatospora sp. NPDC056731; assembly: GCF_040687675.1. Lineage (NCBI taxonomy): Bacteria > Bacillati > Actinomycetota > Actinomycetes > Kitasatosporales > Streptomycetaceae > Kitasatospora > Kitasatospora sp. NPDC056731. The sequence continues at coordinate 215,178 of NZ_JBFBNR010000011.1, read as the reverse complement.
ACGACTGGCGGTGGAGGCCACGCCGGGCGGCGGATTGACGGTGGTGCTGCTGCTGGTGGTCGCGCACGACTGACGGACGGCCGGCGGGCAGCTCTTCGGGGCTCCATCCTTCACCGCAAAGACTTCTTCGCAAAAAACCCTTTGCAAAGATGTATTTGCGGTTCTACGCTCCTGCCATGACCGATGAACGCGGCTGGATGCACAGCGATGACCCGCACATCGTCCTCACGGCCAAGGGCATGCGGGCGATGGCCCACCCCGTGCGCATGCAGCTGGTCGGGCTGCTGCGCAAGCACGGTCCCTCCACGGCGACCAGGCTCGCCGAGCAGCTGGGGCTCAACTCCGGGGCGACCAGCTACCACCTCCGCCAGCTCGCCGCCGCGGGCTTCGTCGAGGAGGATCCCGAGCGCGGAAACGCCCGGGAGCGGTGGTGGCGTTCGGCCCACAAGTTCACCGTCTGGACGAGTGACGACATGGCCGACGAGGAGCTCGACACGGCCGTCGGCTTCCTGCGGTCCGTCCTCACCGCCCACGCCCTGGCGGCACAGCGGTCGGTCGACGCCTTCGAGACGATGCCGCGGGAGTGGCGCAAGGCGGTCGGCCTCAGCGACGTGCTGTTGCAGCTCACCCCCGAGGAGGCCGGGCAACTGGCCGCTGATCTGTCCGCGGTGGTGCGGCGTTACCGCGCGCTGGATACGGAGGGGCCGGCCCCGGAGGGCACCGAGCGGGTCGCCGTGGTCGTCCACGTGCTGCCCGACGCGAGCGTCGGCACCGGCGCTGGTACCGATGCCGACACCGCTGCCGACAGCGATGCCAGCACCGACACCGATACCGGTGAGGCGGGGTCCCGATGACCACCGTCGTCGACGCGCCCGCGCGCAGCCTCCGGCCGTTGGTCGGGGTGCTCTCCGCCATGGCCGTCTCCATCACCGGGACGCGTGTCTCGGCCATCGCCCTGCCCTGGTTCGTCCTGGCCACCACCGGCAGCGCCACCATGACGGGCCTGGTCGCCTTCGCCGAGATGGCGCCGTACGTGCTGGTCAAGGCGCTGACCGGGCCACTGGTCGATCGGCTCGGGCCGCGGGTGGTGTCCTGGACGACGGACTTGGTGAGCGCCGTCGCGGCCGGGCTGGTCCCGTTGCTGCACGCCCTGGGGCTGCTGCCGTTCGGGGTGCTGCTGGCGATGGTCGCGGTGATCGGCGCGATGCGCGGCCCGGGGGATCTGGCCAAGTCGGTCATGGTCCCGGAGGCCGCCGACCGCGCCCGGGTGCCGATGGAGCGCGCCACCGGTCTCTCCGGCGTCACCGAACGGCTGGCTTCCACGGTCGGCCCGGCGGTCGGTGGTGGGCTGGTCGCGCTGATGGGCCCGCTGGCCGGGCTGGCGCTCAACGCCGCCACCTTCGCCCTGGGGTCCCTCGTCATCGCCTTCGCCCTGCCGCGCGGGATGGGGCGCGCGGCGGCCCCGGCACCCGCTGCCGCGCAGGCCGCAGAAGCCGAGGCTGGGATCGGGACCGGAACCGGGGCCGGAACTGAGGCCGGAACTGGGGCCGAATCGGCGGGTTACTGGCGGATGTTCCGTGAGGGCTTCACCTTCCTGCGCTCCGATCCGCTGCTGCTCACCGTGACGGTGCTGGTCGGCATCACCAACCTGCTCGACGCGGGGTTCCTCACGGTCCTCCTCCCGGTCTGGGCGCGGGAGTCGGGGAACGGCCCGGCCGCCATCGGCCTGACCGGCACCGCCGGGGGGATCACGGCGGTCGTCGGCAGTCTGATCGCGGCGGCCGTCGCCCACCGGCTGCCCCGCCGGACGGTGTTCTTCGCCGGCTTCCTGCTCGTCGGGGCCCCGCGCTTCCTGGTGCTCGCGTGCGGCGCGCCGCTGTGGGTGGTGCTCACGGTCTTCGCGGTCGGCGGCTTCGGCGGCGGATTCCTCAACCCGATCCTCGGCGCGGTGCTCTTCGAGCGGGTGCCCCGCCACCTGCTCGGCCGCGTCCACGCCCTCGGCGACTCCCTCGCCTGGGCCGGTATCCCGCTCGGCGGCCTGCTGGCCGGCGCAGCGGTCAGCCTCGTCGGGCTGATACCCACCCTGGTCGCGGGCGGCACCCTCTACTTCGCCTCCACCAACCTGGCCGGGTTGCGGCCGGAGTGGCGTGAGATGGACCGCCGGCGCGGCCGGACGGGCACCGTCGACGGGGCGAAGCCCGAGCCCGAGTCTGAGCCGGGGACAGAGCCCGAGCCCGGGACAGAGCCCGAGCCCGAGCTTGCGCCCGCGTCGATCCCGGCACGCCCGTAGGCCTGTCGCGCAGGGGCGGCGAGGCGGGCGTGCGGTCGGAACCAGCCGGTCAGAACCAGTGCAGACAGTGCGGGGCGCGCTCGGCGCTGAAGAGGGCGTCGGCGAGGGCGGCCGCGCCCGGGCGGTGGGCCCGGATGTGCCCGGCCCGCACGAGCGTGCTCGGGGTGGTGCCGCCGAGGTAGACCGAGCCCAGGTCGCTCACGTCCAGGGACAGATCGGGCTCCCGGTCCGTCGGGACGCACTCGGCCTTCCCGTCCCGGACGGTCAGCAGGTAGCGGCCGTGCTCGCCGAGGAACGGGTCGTCGACGTCGAGGACGATCTCGCCGTCCACGAACCAGCCGCGCGAGGTCAGCGCACGCGGGACGTCCAGCAGCCGCGCCCAGAGCCAGTCGGTGCTGCTGCTCCTCTCGCCGGCGTTGAAGTCCACAAGCTGCCAGCGCAGCGGGTGGTCGGACGGAACGTGCTTGAACACGACCTGGGAGACCAGATCGTGTTCGAGCGCGAACCGGGCCAGGGCCGTGGCGACGGCGTCGTCGGTGGCGATGGTCTCGTCGACCGTCAAGGTGCCGTCGCCGAGCGAGTAGCAGGCGTAGCCGTCCGGGACACCGCCGGCATCCCGGTGGACGGCGACGTAGCGCGACGCCGAGGAGACTGGGGGCCGCCCCGCGCCCGAGGCCCACCAGCGGTGCGGCCGGGACAGTGCGCCGGGCTGCGTGCGGCGGTACCGGTCGTAGACCGCTTCCAGGATCTCGCCGCACTCGGCACGCCGCAGCAGCTCGATCGAGCCGGTGTCCGGGCCGGCCTCCGGGGTGGCGGCCGGGGTGGCGGCCGTTCCGCGTGCCCGGGGGAGGGCGAAGGCGGCCCGGTGGCGCGGCACCGTCAGCCGCTGCGTGTAGGTCGCCGGTCCGTAGCCGAACCTGCGGTAGATCACGGCCTCGGAGGCCAGCAGTACGGAGAGGAACTCCCCGCGGGCCCGAAACCCGGTGAGCTGGCGCCGCATCATCGCGGTGAGCACGCCCTGGCGCCGGTGCGAGGGCAGGACGCCGACGCCGGTCACCCCGCTGGTGGGGACGATGGCCTCACCGGGCAGGGTGAGCTCGAAGGTGTACGCGCCGGCGGTGCCGACGGGCCGCCCGTCCGCCGTCACGGCGAGCAGGTTGCGGTCCATCTCGGTCGCCGACCACCAGAGCCCGCCGCCGTCGGTCGGGGTTTCCGGGAAGAGCCCGAACGCGGCATGGAGCGTGTCGACGTAGACGTCGAGGTCCTGATCGGTTGTCGGACGGATCTCCATTGCTGCCGCTTCCTCCCCTGGATGACGACGGCACCACGGCTCGTGTGCCTCGCCACAGTGCAGCGTTGACCCGTGGCCTGGTCAAGCGAATTACGCTCCGGCCCCGGAGCTGTGCCCCGGGTCGTTCGGGTTCTCGGCCGGACTGTTTCCCGGACGGCTCCCGGGGCCTTCCGCGGGCCGCTCGTCCTCCGGCGGTACCCCGACGCCCTCCAGGGTTTCGCGGACGCTGCCCGGCATCGCCGGGTGGCGGCCGATCACGATCACCCCGACCACGATGGCCAGCAGTCCGGCGGACTGCCAGGCAAGCGCACCCGGCGTCACCCGCAGCCGGTCGCCGAGGAAGCCGACCGCGCAGGCGATCCCGGACAGCGGTTGGGCGGCGGTCAGTGCCGGCAGGGACATCCGCAGCGGCGCGGCCTCGAAGGCGCTCTGCACCAGCAGCAGCCCGACCACGCCCGCCGCCACCACCGCGTACGGCTGCCAGCTGCGCAGCACCGCGTCCAGTCCGCTGTGGTCGAGGCGCTGGGTGGTGGTGCGGGTCAGCGCGTCCTGGAGGCCGTAGAGCAGGCCGGCGGCGAGGGCCAGCAGGGTGGCCTCCTCGAACAGCGGCAGCCGCCGGGCCAGCGAGACCAGCAGCAGGGTCAGCCCGACCACCGTGCCGACCACCAGCCAGTGCCGCAGTTCCCCGGCGGGCGCACCGCCGCCGGTGGGCCGGCCGGCCACGATGAACGCCGTCACCCCGAGGCCGAGCAGCAGCACTCCGACCCAGCCCGAGCGGCCGAGGGTCTGGCGGGTCAGCACCCGGGAGAGCGCCATGGCGAACAGCAGGTTGGTCGCGAGCAGCGGTTCGACGAGCGAGACTTCGCCCTGGTTGAGGGCGAGCGCGGACAGGATCAGTCCGCACACCATGAACCCGGTGCCGAGCAGCCACTCGGGCATCCGCATCAGGTCCAGGAGCAGCCGCCAGTGCAGCAGGTCGGCACGGGGCGCCCGCTGCGCCGCGTGCTGCTGGAGGACGAAGCCGAGGCCCAGGCAGCAGGCGGCGCCGAGGGCGAGGAGGAAGACCGCCACGGAGGGACCACCCGGTTGTCACTGCCCGCGCCGCGCCGGCGGGTCCGGGTTCGGTCGGCGGTCGCGGCGCGCTTTCGTCAGCGTACCGTCGGGTCGGCGGCGGGGCCCGGTCGGCGGGGAGCAGGCGGAGAGCAGGCAGGGAGCAGGCGGGGCCCGGAGCTCCGGGGCGGGGGAGCTGGTTCCGGGGGCCGGGCCCGCAGCCCCGGGCCGGGCCCGCTTGCCGCCATGGGTCGGACGGGCGCACGCTGGTGTGAGCGGCCGCCACGGCTCACCGTCCGTGCCGGTCCGGACAGGCGCGAGGGGGCCGCTGCCAGGAGGTGTGGCATGCACAACCAGTGGGACGTGGAGCTGAGCTTCGAGGAAGACGGAGTGCACACGGCGTGCGAGGCCAGGCTGACCGGTGCGCGGGCGCCGGGCCTGCGCGCCCACGGGGAGTCGATGAAGAGCACGGACGACCGCCCGCTCGCCAGGATCGGTGAGGAGGTCGCGGCCTCCCGCGCCCTGGAGGAACTGTCCCGCAAGCTGCGGGCGCAGGCCACCGGGGAGATCGACGACGAAGGACACCGCCCGGGGTACCTGATCTACTGATCCCCGCCCGCCGCCGCCACGCTTGCGCGGGGCGGCTCGGGGCCACGCGGACGTCAGGACCAGGGGTTGGCCGGCTGGTCGTTGATCGCCGTCCAGAACCGGGTGCCCGCCGGGAGGGTGCCAGCCGCCCAGAGCGACCAGCCCTGCCCGTCGTGGAACTCGGCCATTCGCCAGCCGGCGCCGAAGGAGTCCTCGCAGAGCCCGTCGGCGTCGTCCCGGCTGGTCAGGTCGGACCCGGCCGTCGGGGCCGTCGCGGCGACCTCCCCGCCCGCCCAGCTGTGGAAGCCGGCGGTGGGGATCCCGGTGGGGGCCGGGCGGCGGTCCTGGTGGAGGCAGAGCACCGGCAGTTCGGTGTCGGCGGAGGTGTCCCCGAGGTAGGGGTTGCTGGCGCCGTCGGTGCCGACGTGCACCACACCGGCGCGCTGTTCCAGGGCGGTCCAGGTCAGCCCCGGGTGTTCGCCCGCCGAGGCGGCGACGGCCGGCCCGTCGCGGTCCACGGCGAACGCGCTGCCCGGGGTGGCGGCCAGCGCGGTGAGCGCGAGCACCGCTGCGGGGGCGAGGCGTCGGACGAACGTGGGCATGGCTGCTCCAGGGAGTGGTGGGCCGACGTGGCGACGCCAGTCTGCCAGCGCCAAGTCGAGTGCGGTACAAGGGATTTGGCGACGCTGGCGAGTTCGGGCCAATCCGTCGTCGGCGGCTTGCGCGCAGCGGCCGGGCCGGTTCGGCACGGGCGTGGCGACCGTGCCGTCCGAACGGCCCCGCCGTCAGCCGCGGGAGGCGGCGAGGAATCCGGTCAGCCGGGCGTTGACCTCCGCCGCGCCCGCCATGGGCAGGTGGTGGTGCGAGAGGCCCGGCAGGACGGCGACCGTCGCCTCGGGCAGGGTGCGGCGGGCGGCCTCGGCGACCCGGGGGGCGTGGTGGGTGCGGCTGTGCTCGGCGAACAGGGCGAGGGTCGGGGTGGTGAGGGAGCGCAGCCGGTCGGGGCCGGGGCGGGGGCCGGTGATGACGCGGGTGGCGGGGAAGTCGGCGTATCCGAGGGCGTAGACCTCGCGCCAGCCGGGGTCCGGGCGGGGGCCGTCGCCGGCCTCCCAGTCGAGGTAGGAACGGGCCCGGGCGGCGGTGCGGCGGGGGAGGAAGAGCGGCAGGGCGTGCAGCAGGTAGTCGGGGCGGAAGCCGGCGAAGCACTGGGTGGGATCGAGGAGGGCGAGCCGGCCGACCCGGGCGGGCGCGTGCAGGGCGTACTCCAGGGCGATCCAGCCGCCGTAGGAGTGGCCGCAGAAGTCGGCCCGGGGGAGGCCGAGTCGGTCGAGGACGGTGTCCAGCCAGCCGAGCAGCCCGGGGACGCCGGCGAGTGGGGCGCCGTCGTGGACGCTGCGGCCCGGGTCGCCGATGAGGTCGGGGGCGAGGACGCGGTGCCCGGCGGCCGTCCACACGGCGACGTTGGCGAACCACATGGTGGAGGTGGCGCCGCCGCCGTGCAGCAGGACGAGGGGGCGGCCGTCGGGCGGGCCGCAGGCGTTGATCCGGGTGGTGCCGTGGGCTGTTCGGACGGTGAGGTGCTCGACCGGGACGGGCCAGCGGGCCAGCAGCGCGTCGTAGGCGGTGAGGAAGGCGGCGGTGCGGGTGGGGGAGGGCGTGGTGCGGGCGGACATGATGGGCCTCCGCGGGGTGTAAGGAGGCACCCGACCGGTCTGCGGGCGCTGATCCGTCTGTTGGGCGCCTCCCGGGCCGGCCGGGTGGTGCCCCCGGGCCGGCTCGGGAAGGCGTTGCGGTTGGACTCGGCGGGCACCACCGGTCTGGTGGAGTGACCGGCGGGGCGTCAGAACCAGGTCTCGCCGTAGTGCGGCCCGGGGTGGTCCTCGCGCAGCAGGCAGATGTTGGGGTCGCGCGGCGGCTCCGGCCCCTCGTGCGGGCCGACGGCCGGGCAGCGCGGCCCGACCTCGACCAGGTACTCGGGCCAGGACGCCCAGTGCAGGTCGAAGCCGACGCCCTGGACCAGCGCGGAATGGGTGCCGCCGTGCCCGCCGGCGAGGTCGCAGCGCAGGCGCGGATCGATCAGGAAGGCACCGCGCGGAACGGTGTTGTAGTGGTCCACGTCCGTCTGCGGCAGCGTGACGACGGACGGACAGTGGTGGAACTCTGCGGAACGAAGGTCCGGTTGGCTCATGGCCGCCAGCATTCCACCGGGAGCCCGGCGAGGGCCCCGGTTCCCCGCTTTTGTACGGCTCGCGGGTGACAACTGTCGTGCCGTGTACGGGTGGCTGTCACCTCTCCGGAAGGCTCCGGCTACGCGGCGAGGGACCAGCTGATCACCGACAGGGTCGCCATCGACGCCAGGGTCGACCAGAGCACCGAGTCCCGGGCGAGCCCGGTGCCCTGCCCGTACTCGCGGGCGTAGACGTAGACGTTCTGCGCGGTGGGCAGGGCGGAGAAGAGCACCACGGTGAGGAGTTGGTGCGCAGGGAGGTGGAGCAGCGGGCCGGCCACCGCGAAGGCGACCAGCGGCTGTATCAGGGTCTTGACCGCGACGGTCAGCCCGACCTCGGCGTGGCGCGAACGGCCGGTGGCCGGCGGGCGGTTGTGCAGCGACATGCCGAGGGCGACCAGGGCGGTCGGCACGCCGGCGCCGCCGAGCAGCTCGCAGGAACGGTTCAGCTCGGCGGGCAGGTGAAGCCCGCCGGCGGAGGCGGCGGCGCCTAGCGCGGTGGCCAACAGGATGGGGTTGCGCAGCGGCAGGGTGAGCAGGGCCCGGCGGCCGGCCGCGCCGCCGTCGAGGACGGCCAGCACCGCGGGCGTGACCACCAGGATCTGGAACAGCACCACCGGTGCGACGAAGGAGGCGTCGCCGAGGAGCTGCATCGCCACCGGGATGCCGAGGTTGGCCGAGTTGACGTACCCGCAGGCCATCGCGCCGATCGCCAACTCGCCGGTCTTGCGCCGGAACAGCAGGCGCCCGGCGAGCAGCCCGAGGCCGATCGAGACGACGGTGCCCGCGGTGAAGGCGAGCATCGAGGGGTTGGCGAAGTGGTCCAGCGGGGTGCGGACGATCATCAGGAACAGCGAGGCCGGCATCGCCACGTGGAAGACGAACCGGTTGAGCACCGGCTCCGCGTGCGGCCCGAGCAGCCCGGTCCGGCCGACCAGGTAGCCGATCCCGGTCAGCGCCCAGATCGGGGCGAATCCGGACAGCAGGGGGTGCAGGGATGGCATGGTTCCTCGGATCGCTCGGACGGTCTGCCGGGTGGGCCGGGGGTCTCCCGCCCCGGGGCAGTAAACCAGTGAGCGTGAACGGGCAGACCACGGGCCTACGATGAGCCGATGGAGCCCGAGAACGCGCCGACGGAACCCGAGTACCTGAGCCTGGCCGAGGTGGAGGCGATCGCCCGCCGCGCGCACGAGGGGCAGGTCGACAAGAACGGCCACCCGTACGGCGAGCACATCGCGGCGGTCGCGCACGGGACGGCCGCGCGCGGTGGCAGCGACGCCCAGATCGCGGCGGGCTGGCTGCACGACACCGTCGAGGACGACCGGCTGAGCCGGGAGTGGCTGGCGGGGGCCGCGCTGCCCGGGGCCACCAAGACGATCGTGGACGCGCTCACCCGCCGCCCCGACGAGCCGGTCGAGGCGTACACCGCGCGGGTCCTGGCCACGCCGGGCGCGCTGCTGGTCAAGCGTGCCGACCTCGCCCACAACTCGGACCCGGCCCGGCTGGCCGCGCTGGACGCCGCCACCGCCGAGCGGTTGGCCGCCAAGTACGCGCGGATGCGGGAACTGCTCGGGCTCACCGGCGAGCTCTGAGCGGCGGGTGGCCCGGGCTGGGCGAACCAGGAGCAGGCTGGGCGAACGGCGGGGCGGGTCGGGTGAGCCGGGGAGCGGGCTGGGCGAACGGCGGGAGGCGCCGCGCGACCTGTGAGAGGTGTGCGCGAACCACGAGAGGGCCCGGGCCACGCGGATCGCGCGGGCCCGGGCCCTCTGGGGTCACCCCGGTGATCCCTGTCCGACCCCCGGGGTGAGGGGGGAGTGGTCAGGATGCGGGTGGAGTCCGGTGAGCCGAGGTGGTCGGCTTAGTACCAGTGGTTGGCCTGCCAGAAGTTCCAGGCGGCGTTCGGGCTGCCGTAGCGGGTGTTCATGTAGTCCAGCGCCCACTTGATCTGGGTGGTCGCGTTGGTCTTCCAGTCGGAGCCGTGCGTCGCCATCTTGGAGCCCGGCAGCGCCTGGGCCAGGCCGTACGCGCCCGAGCTGGCGTTGGTCGCCGTCACGTTCCAGCTGGACTCGTGGGCGATGATCTGGCTGAAGGAGGCCAGCTGGTTCGCCGGGACGATCTGGGCGGCCACGGCCTGCGGGGACAGGGTGGCGGCGTTCGCGGTGGCGGGCAGCACACCCGCGCCCAGGGCGGTCAGACCGGCGGCGCCGGCGAGAATCGCGGCGGAAGTGCGCATACGGAGCTTGAAAGTGGGCATGAAGAACAGGACCTCAATCAGGTTGGGCCGGGTCACGCCCCGCCTTGGACCACGGCCGGACAGGGGCCGAAACGGTCGTGGGGCGTGACCTGGCAGTAAGTCGCTACCGGCGGGACAGGTGCCGGTGCGGCTGACGACTGAGCCATTGTTGGCATGCCGGATCGGGCGCCGCCAAGACCCCCTTGTTACGACCCCCGGTCGTACGGGGGGCGGCCGCCGTGGATTCGAAGGGTCGACTGCGCGGGGCGCGCCGACCGGTCGTGACCTGTGCGAACACCCCGTCGGCAGGCTGTGGCGCGGGTGCCCGGAAGCTGCCACTATCGCCCGTCGTGGACCGCATTCCGGTGTGAGCGCACTCACCGTTTGGGCCGCTGCGGCCGTCACCCGCCGGTCTGCGGCCGGCACGTTGGGTACAGACGATCTCGGCCCCGTTGAGACCGGCGCCACACCCGCTGGGGCCCGGGGGAGACCGTCGGGCTGCGGCGGAGATCGACGGCCCCCACCGGGGGTTCAGCGGCGGTCGCCGACGTTCAGCGGAGGTCGCCGAGGCGGCGGTGACGCAGGGCCCGCGCCGCGAGGCGGTCCGGCTCAGGCAGCGCCGCCAGCCCGCCGAGCGCGGCGCCGACCGCCCGTCCGAGCCGCGCGCAGAACGCCTCCGGCTCGTCCGCCGCGTCCGGCCGCTCCTCGACCACCTCGTCCACCAGCCCCACCTCCGCCAGGTGGCCCGCGCCGATGCCCTGGGAGCGGGCCAGCTCGGCGGCGTGCCCGCCGTCCCGGTGGACGATCGCGGACGCGCCCTCCGGCGGCAGTGGCGCCAGCCAGGCGTGCCCGGCGGCGAGCACCCGGTCGGCCGGGAGCAGCGCCAGCGCGCCGCCGCCCGAGCCCTGGCCGAGCAGCACCGCCAGGACGGGCGTGCGCAGCGCCAGCAGGGTGGTTAGGCAGTGCGCGATCTCGACCGCGATCCCGTCCAGCTCGGCCTGCGCGGACAGTTCGGCCCCGGCCGTGTCCACGACCGTGACCAGTGGCAGCCCCAGCTGCTCCGCGACCCGCGCGGTGCGCCGGACGGCCCGCAGGTCGGCGGCGGTGAACGGGCGCTCGTGCTCCGGGGTCTGCCGCTGCTGGCCGACCACCAGCACCGGCCGGCCCCCGAGGACGGCGAGGGCGCGGACCAGCGCGCCGTCCCGCCCGCCGGGGGCGTCCAGCAGCACCAGTTCCTCGGCGGTGTGGCGCAGCAGCTCGCGGGTGCCCGGGCGGTCGGGGCGACGGGTGCGGCGCACGGAATCCCAGGCGTCGGGGTGTTCGGCGGTCTCGTCGGCGGTCTTGTCGGGGGTGTGGTCGGGGCCGGGGCCGGGGGCGCCGGTGCCGCCGGCGTCGGCGCTGCCCGGGGCGGGCGCGGCGGTGGCGAGGACGGCGAGCGTGCGGCGGACCAGCTCGCGCAGGTCCTGCGGTGGCACGACGGCGTCCACCAGACCGCGCCCGGCGAGCGTCTCCGCCCGCTGCACGTCCGGGGGCAGTTCCACGCCGCGCAGCTCCTCGTACACGCGCGGGCCGAGGAAGCCGAGCCGGGCGCCCGGCTCGGCGAACACCAGCTGGCCGAGCGTGCCCCAGGAGGCGAGGACCCCGCCCATGGTCGGGTTCCGTAGATAGGTGAGATAGGGGAGACCGGCCGCGCGGTGCGCCTGGACGGCGGCGGTGATCCGCAGCATGCACAGGAAGGCCGCCGACCCCTCCTGCATGCGCGTCCCGCCGGAGACGGGCAGGGCGAGCAGCGGCAGCCGCTCGGCGGTGGCGCGCTCGACGGCGCGGGTGATCCGCTCGGCGGTGGCGACGCCGATCGAGCCGCCGAGGAAGCCGAACTCGGAGGCGACCAGCGCCACCGGTCGCCCGCCGACCAGGCCGGCACCGGTGAGGACGGCCTCGTCGAGACCGGTGCGTGCGCGGGCCCGGTCGAGCGAGGCGCGGTAGCCGGGGTCGGCGGGCGGGCCTGCGGGCGGGTCGGTCGGCGGCTCGTCCCAGCCCTGGAAGGCGCCCGGGTCGACCAGCAGTCCGATCAGCTGCCGCGCGGTCAGCGGCGCGCCCGTGCCCGTGCCCGTTCCCGCACTCGGGCTCGGGTGCGCTCCCGCGCCCGCGCCCGTTCCCGTGTCCGTGCCCGTTGTCCCCGTGTTCATGCCCACCCCGTCAGCGGTCGTTCCGGCCCGACATGATCCGTCACTCTATGCGGCGCGACTGGAGCGGGGAGCGAACGTGAGGAAGCTGTGAGGAGGCCGACAGCGGCCAGGTCGCTAGTTCGACGGCGGTCGACCCATGGGGTGTCCGGGCGGTTCGTGGACGGCGCCGGCGGGGCTCGGGCCGGGGTCGGGATACAGCTCAAGTCGCTGGTCAGGCACGTGAGTTACCCGTCGGTTAATAGTTTGTCGCAGGGCTTCCGGAGTTGTCGGTGGCTGGTCACACTGGTGGACATGACCCGCACTCTACGCGCGTGGAAGACCCGCGCTGCCGCCGTCACCGCCGTCGCCCTGATGACCCTCGCGCCCGTCGCCGTCGCCACCGAGGCGCACGCCGACGTGAGCGGCACGGTGTGTCTGTCCACCCTCCCGCCCGAGGCGACCGACACCCTCAACCTGATCGCCACCGACGGGCCGTTCCCGTACTCCCAGGACGGCGTCGTGTTCCAGAACAGGGAGCACGTCCTGCCCGGCCAGTCCTACGGCTACTACCACGAGTACACCGTCATCACGCCCGGTGCCCCGACCCGCGGCACCCGCCGGATCATCACCGGCCAGGCGACCCAGGAGGACTACTACACCGGTGACCACTACGTCACGTTCTCGCTGATCGACCAGGGCTGCTGACACGCGCCCCACGCCCCTCCCGGCCCCGGCGCACGTCTCCGCCGGGGCCGCAGGAACACCGGGCCCGCAGGAACACCGGGCCCCGCAAGATCGCTGGGCCCGCAGGAACGCCAGGGGCGGCCCCCGCCCCGGCGGCCCGCCGCGACCGGCCTCAGAGCTCGGACGGCCCCCAGACGTCCACCACCAGCTCGTCCCCGACCCGCAGCGTGCCGGGCCGCAGCACCGCGAACTTGCTGCCGAACGCGACCCCGCCGCCCGCCGCCCGGCGGTAGCCGGCCAGCGTCCGCAGCGGCTCCGGACCGGCCTTGGCGCCCGTCGACTGGTCGACCAGCGTCACCGAGCAGCGGATCGCGAGCTTGGCGTAGGCCAACTCGGCGCCGCCCACGGTGATCCGGCGGGTCAGGTCCTCGGTGTGCGGCTCGTCCCAGCCGTCCACCACCAGGTTCGGGCGGAACCGGTCCACCGACATGGGGAGTCCGCCGCTCAGCGCGTTGAAGCGCTCCAGCGACGCACGGGACAGCAGGTGCACCGCGCAGCTGTCGGCGTAGCCGGACGTGCCCGGTACCAGCCCGTCGGACACCCGGTCGTGCTCCGGCGGCACCCGGACCAGCCGGCTGCGGACACCCAGCACCCCGGACAGCCAGCCGGCCACCTCCTCGCCCTGGTCGATCCCGAAGAACGGGGCGCCGAACAGCTGCACCGCCCGGCGCGGGCCCTCGGTGTCCACGGCGACGGTCACCGGCTCCACGCCCGGGGCGTCGAGGGTCAGCCGGCGGCCGTCCTCCCCGACCGTCGGGCGGACCGTGGCCAGGAGGCGGTCCCGGCGCTGGGAACGGAACACCCCGTCCTCGTCCACCACCATGAACGCCCGGTCGTGGGCCAGCCCCGCCGGAGTCAGCTCCGCGCGCGCCACCTCGACCCCGGCACACCCCTTCACCGGGTAGTACCGCAACTCCACCACTTCGGCCATGGCCGCCCCCTCGACTCACCGCGGTCCCTCGCGGGCCGCCGCGGACCCCGTGCGGAATCAACGCCTCCGTAGGGTAGTTGACCGCCGTCCGACCGTCCGACCGTCCGACCGTCCGACCGTCCGACCGTCCGACCGTCCGACCGTCCGACCGTCCGCCCGCCCGACCGCCCGACCGCCCGCCCCCGGGATTGCCAGGGGCGGGACATGGCACCGAGCGGCGCGAACCCCCGATCGGCGAGGAACACCTCGACCGGATGTTCGCCGACCTCTGGGAAGCCGAACCACCCGGGGCGTAGGCGAGCTGCTCCACGCCGTAGCGGCCCCGGAGCATCAGGGACACGTACGGAACGCCCGCGCGCGCGTCAGAGGCGTGTCAACGGGCGCCGGAGGTGCGGTGCCGGCCCGCTTTGCTGGAGGACGACAGCACGGCACGGCGGTACGGACCGAGAGGCGGGGCGAACCATGGCGGACAGCGAGATATCCGGCGCGGACGAGGCAGCGGAGCGGGCCGACCGCGCGGGCCGGATCGTCGTCGGCGTCAGCGGCTCGCTCGGCAGCCTCGCCGCCCTCCACCACGCCGTCGCCGAAGCCCACCGCACCGACGCCGAGGTCCTCGCCCTCCTCTGCTGGACCTCACCCGGCGAAGAGATCGGCTACCGCCGCACACCCTGCCCGGCCGCCATCACCGCAGGCCGCGACGCCGCCGTCGCCCGGCTCCGGCAAGCCCTCGACGAGGCCTTCGCCGGCCGCTACGCCGGAGTCCGGCTGCGTTGCCAGGCCGTCCGCGGCGACACCGGACACACCCTGGTCCGCTTCGCCGACCACCCCGACGACCTGATCGTCCTCGGCGCCGGCAGCAGCCGCGGCTGCCTCTCCCGCGCGCTGCGCCCCTCCGTCGCCGCCTACTGCGTCCGGCACGCGAGCTGCCCCGTCCTGGCCGTCCCCCGGCCGCCGCTGCAGCGCGACCTGGAGGCCATGGAACGCGGCCACGGCCTGCGCTCCCTCGTCGGGGGGCGGTAGGCCGCGCCCGCCCGCGGCGCCGCCCACCTACGACAGCCCGGCCGCCTACGACAGCCCGCCCACCTGCGACAGACCGGCCGCCTCGGCGAGGACGGCGGCGGTCCGGCGGCCGGCGCGCAGCACGGCTTCGGCGGTGGTGGGGAGGCAGCGGTCGGCGCCGGCGTCGTACACGGTCATGACGACGCCCGCGTGGTCGGTGGCGGGTTCGAGAACCCGTACCGCCGACATCTGCTTTGTCAGAGCAGCGCTCAGTTGCCGGGTGTGCTCGATGTCCAGCACCCCGTCCTCCGTGCCGTGGACCAGCCAGAGCGGGACGGGGGAGGGCTGCTCGGCCAGCAGGTCGAGGGGGGCGTCCCCGGTGGTGATCGCCGGGCGGGCGTAGCTGGAGGCGATGCCGACGGCGGCGATGGGACGCTGCTCGGCGGGGGTGTCCGGGTGAGTGGCCACGGCTATGGCCTCCCGGCCGCCCAGTGACCAGCCGGCCAGGACCAGGCGGTCCGGGTCCCCGCCGTACGCGGCGGCGATGCGGCGGGCGTGGGCGAGCGAGGCGAGCAGTTCGGCGCGGCCGCCGTCCGGCAGGTCGGAGCGCCAGTCCGGGACGAGCACCAGCAGGCCGAGCCCGGCGGCCTCCCGGGCGAGCGGCCGCAGCACGTCGCGCTCGTCAGGGCCCCGGCCGTGCCACAGCAGTACGACGGGCGCGGGCCCGACGGTGCCGGCGGGCGGGCGGTGCACGTCCATCAGCCGCCCGTCGGCGTACGGGATGGCCTCGGGTTGAGCGCTCGTCATGCGGGGTTCGCCTCCGGTTCGGTGCCTGATCACGGAGCTGGTACTGTACTTCTCGTCGCGAGGGAGATGATTCCTCGTCAGGCGTCAGTGGTGCTACCAGAGCACGTCCTACTTTCAGTAGGAAGAGTCCGTGCGATCCGGGCCTGGCGCTCCAATTGTCGGATGAGGTCCGGTGCCTTTCAAAGGGTGCCGGGCCTTGTTTGCTTTTGGGGTGGGGTTGGCGGGGGTTCGGTGTGTGGGTGTGGGGCTGGTATTGTTCTGGGTGTCGCGAGGGAGATGATTCCTCGTTAGGCGTCAGTGGTGCTACCAGAGCACGTCCTACTTTCAGTAGGAAGAGTCCGTGCGATCCGGGCCTGGCGCTCCAATAGTCGGATGAGGTCCGGTGCCTTTCAAAAGGTGCCGGGCCTTGTTTGCTTTTGGGGTGGGGGTTGGCCGGGGTTCGGTGTGTGGGTGTGGGGCTGGTATTGTTCTGGGTGTCGCGAGGGAGATGATTCCTCGTCAGGCGTCAGTGGTGCTACCAGAGCACGTCCTACTTTCAGTAGGAAGAGTCCGTGCGACCCGGGCCTGGCGCTCCAATAGTCGGATGAGGTCCGGTGCCTTTCAAAAGGTGCCGGGCCTTGTTTGCTTTTGGGGTGGGGGTTGGCCGGGGTTCGGTGTGTGGGTGTGGGGCTGGTATTGTTCTGGGTGTCGCGAGGGAGATGATTCCTCGTCAGGCGTCAGTGGTGCTACCAGAGCACGTCCTACTTTCAGTAGGAAGAGTCCGTGCGACCCGGGCCTGGCGCTCCAATAGTCGGATGAGGTCCGGTGCCTTTCAAAAGGCGCCGGGCCTCATCCGCTTTTTCGGGCTGTTTCGGTGCGCGGTCAGGACTTGGTGAGGCGGGCGAGTTCCGCCGGGGATTCAGGACGGCTGGCGGTCGGAGCCGAGTTCGCGGGAGATCCGCAGTCCGGCCTGGGCGACGACGGGGCCGAGGGCGCGGACGCGGGCGGCGGTCATGCGGGAGGTCAGGCCGGAGACCGACAGGGCGGCGGTGACCTCGCCGGCGTGGTCGAAGATCGGTGCGGCGACGCAGCGGACCTCGGGTTCGTTCTCGCGGTCGTCGATGGAGTAGCCGCGGGCGCGGATCCGGGCGAGGTCGGCGCGCAGCCGGGTCTCGTCGGAGATGGTCCAGGCGGTGACCGGGCGCAGGCCCGCGGCGACGACCTCGGTGACGGCCTCGTCGGGCAGCCAGGCGAGGATGGCCTTTCCGGTGGCGGTGCAGTAGGCGGGGGCCCGGCTGCCGACGCGGGAGGCCATGCGGACGTTGGTCTCGTCCTCGACCTTGTCCAGGTAGACGATTCCGGGGGCCTGCCAGACGGTCAGGTGGACGGTCTCGCCGGCCTCGCGCTGGAGCCGGCGCAGGTGTTCGGCGGCGACGCTGCGCAGGTCGAGGGTGGAGAGGTAGGCCTGGCCGAGGCGCAGTGAGCCGTGGCCGAGCCGGAACCAGCCGGTCTCGCGGTCGCGGTCGAGGAGGTGCTCGTCGAGCAGCGGGCCCGCGAGCCGCAGCACGGTGCTCTTGTTGAGGCCGAGCGCTTCGGCGAGCTGGGCGAGCGGGACGCCGCGCCCGTCGCTGTGGTCGCGGACGTGGCCGAGGACGGCGAGCGCGCGGCGCAGCGAGGACGACTGGTTGCGTTCGGTCGCGGGTTTGCGCCCGGCGGCCGCGCCCGAGGGCCGTTCGGCCGCCGCGCCGGTGGGTCTGTCGGCCGCCGTGCCCGCGGGCCGCTCGGTCTCCGCGTCGGGCCCCGTCTCCGTCATGGGTGGTCCGTCCCCTGTCTCGTTCCGCTGTCGAGTGCTACTGCCGTGCACTGCTGCCGTGTGCTGATGCCGCGTTCTGCCGGTGTTCCCCCGCTCGACGGCGGCGGTTGTCAGAAGGTACCCGTTCGCGTCCGCAGCGCCGCTTCTTCGACACAACGTTGTGCAGTGCAAAACTTCCCGAACCCCCTCTTGTTGGCGCCGATCGCCCGCGCTTAACGTCCCTGCCATCGAGCAGGCGACGCCGCCCCACCCGAACGGTCCGCCTTGCCGCACCCCCGTACCGGCCTGCCCGGGACGCCCCCCAACGCGTCCGGGCCGTCCTCCACCCACACCCACCATCGGCCCCGGTCAGGGCCTGCTTCGACGTACCCGTCCCCAGCGGCGCACGTCTCGGCGGCAACTGTCGGGAGGGGAGGTTCTCCACCCATGCGACTCATCAGACGGACTGCCGCGGCCGCCGTGCTCGCCGCCAGCTGCCTCGCCGCGACCGCCTGCGCGCCGGGCACCGCCGCGCCGGCCGGCGACAAGGCCGCCGACGACCGGACCGGCACCCTCCAGGTCTGGCTGTACAACGAGGCGGGCAACGCGGCCAAGGAGGCCGTGGTCGGCAAGGCGGTGAGCGAGTTCCAGGCCTCCCACCAGGGCGTCACCGTCAAGGTCAGCTACATCGACACCGACGCCTCCGCCCGCGCGGCCAAGATGAAGGGCGCCTTCAACGACCCGGGCAGCGCCCCGGACCTGGTCGAGTTCGGCAACACCGACCTCCCCGGCTACGTCGCGGCCGGCGGCCTCGCCGAGATCGGCGCCGACCTCGACAAGTGGCAGGACAAGGGCGACCTCGACCCGGCGATCGTCAAGACCGCCGTGGTGGACGGCAAGACGTACGGCCTGCCCTGGTGGGTCGCCGTGCGCGCGCTCTACTACCGCAGCGACCTGTTCACCGAGGCCGGGCTGACCCCGCCGACCTCGTACGCCGAACTGGTCACCGCCACCCAGAAGATCCACGCAGCGCACCCCGACACCTTCGGCATCGCCGTCGGCGGCAAGTACACCTTCGGGGCGCTGCCGTTCGTCTGGGACGCGGGCGGCGACATCGCCGCCAAGGACGGCTCCGCGTACAAGGCGGCCATCAACTCGCCCGCCGCGCAGGCCGGGATCAAGCGCTACACCGATCTCTTCGGCGCCGACGGCTGCCCCGCCCAGCAGTGCGCCGACCTCACCGGCGGCAAGACCGTCGACCTGTTCGCGGCCGGCAAGTCGGCGATGGCGATCCTGCCCAACTCCAGCCGCAGCAAGGTCGACGGGGGCCCGGTGAAGGGCAAGTACGGCGTGGTGCCGCTGCCCGGGGAGAAGGCCGGCTCGATCGCCCCGGCGTTCGCGGGCGGCAACAACCTCGGCGTGATGAAGGCGGCCAAGCACCGCACGCTCGCCCTCGAATTCGCCGAACTGCTGGCGGGCCCGGCGTACCAGGAGCAGATGTACGACGCGATGGGCAACCTGCCGACGCTCAAGTCCGTCAGCGGCAAGGTCGCCGCCAAGGACGCCTTCCTGAAGCCGTTCACCGACACCATCGCGGCCGGCACCAGGTTCGTCCCGCTCGACCAGGCGTGGGCGCAGATCGACGCCCAGGCGGTGATCCCGACCATGCTGCAGCAGGTGGTCACCGGCAAGGCGGACGTGGCGAAGGCCTCGGGCGACGCCGCGAACCAGATCACCTCGGCCTTCGCCGCGCACTGACGGCGGCTGCCCACCCACCCCCAACCTCTGGTCCCGTACCACCTCCTGGTCCCGCACCGACCTCCTGGTCCGCGGAAGAGAGCAGGTCCCGCACGTGTCCGCATCCACCACGACCGCCCCGACGGCGCCGCCTTCCCCGCGCGGGCGCCGTGGGGGCACGGCGCCGGCCGCACCCTCGGGCGGCCGGCGCCGCCGGCCCCCGCTGCTGCTGCTCCTGCCGGCCGCGGTCATCCTGATCCCGCTGGTCGCCTACCCGATCTACCAGCTGGGCCTGCTGTCCGTGCTGGACTTCGGGCAGGCCCAGGCCTCGGGGGGCGCCCCGACCTCCTTCGTCGGCTTCGGCAACTACTCGAAGATCCTGAGCGACGGCCAGTTCTGGTCGGTGCTGCTGCAGACGGTCGGCTTCGCCGCGTTCTGCGTGGTCGCCACCCTGGCCGTCGGCGCGACCCTCGCCGTCCTGCTGACCAAGGTCGGGCGGTGGCCCAGGCTGGTGCTGACCACCGCCGCGATGGCGGCCTGGGCGGCGCCGGCGATGACCGGTTCGACGGTGTGGAGCTTCCTGTTCGACACCAACCTCGGCCTGGTCAACCACACGCTGGTGAAGCTCGGGCTCACCGGCTTCCACGAGTTCAACTGGTTCTACGACAAGTGGACGGCGTTCCTGATCGTCGGCGCCGTCGTGGTGTGGCACTCCTTCCCCTTCGTGATGGTCACCCTCTACGCGGGGATCCGGGCGATCCCGGAGGAGATCATGGAGGCCGCCGCCCTGGACGGCGCCAACACCTGGACGACCTTCCGCCGGATCACCGCGCCGATGCTGCGGCCGATCCTGACCATCGTGGTGATCCAGTCGGTGATCTGGGACTTCAAGGTCTTCACCCAGATCTACGTGATGACCGAGGGCGGCGGCATCGCCGGCCAGAACCTGGTGCTCAACGTGTACGCGTACCAGAAGGCGTTCGCCTCCTCGCAGTACGGGCTCGGCGCGGCGATCGGCGTGATCATGCTGCTGATCCTGGTGATCCCGACGGTCCTCTACATCCGCACCCTGCGACGGACGGGGAACGAACTGTGAGCGCCCTGAACCCCGTCCGGGACTCCCGGACCGGCACCGGCGGAACCGGCACCACCCGGAGCCGCAATACCCGGAGCCGTAACACCCGTAGCACCCGCGGTCGTTGGCGGCTCGCCGCCAACACCGGCGCGATCGTGCTGGCCGTGGTCACCGCCTTCCCGATCTTCTGGATGGTGCTGTCCGCGTTCAAGCCCAAGGGCGAGGTGCGGTCGCTGGATCCGAAGCCGTGGACGGCCCACCCCACGCTGGAGAGCTTCCGCCAGGTGCTCAGCGTGGACGGCTTCGGCCGGTACTTCGTGAACAGCCTGGTGATCGCGGTGTCGGTGGTGGTGCTCTCGGCCGTCGTGGTGTTCCTGGCGGCGGTGGCCGTGACCAGGTTCCGGTTCAGGTTCCGCACCACCATCATGGTGATGTTCCTGATCGCCCAGATGATCCCGGTCGAGGCGCTCACCATCCCGCTGTTCTTCATGTTCCGTGACGCCGGCCGGTTCGCGCCGGGCATCGGGCTGAACACCCTCGCCTCGCTGATCCTGGTGCAGTTGGCGTTCTCGCTGCCGTTCGGCATCTGGATGATGCGCGGCTTCGTCGCGGCCGTCCCGGTGTCGATCGAGGAGGCCGCGCAGATCGACGGCGCCAGCCGCACGCGCATCCTGTGGCGGATCCTGCTGCCGCTGGTGGCGCCGGGCCTCGCCGCGACCAGCGTGTTCTCCTTCATCGCCGCGTGGAACGACTTCGTCTTCGCGAAGACCTTCATCATCAGCGCCACCCAGAACCAGACCCTGCCGTCCGCGCTGCTGGTCTTCTTCAAGCCGGACGAGAACGACTGGGGCGGCATCATGGCGGCGTCGACGCTGATGACGGTGCCGGTGCTGATCTTCTTCATCGCGGTCCAGCGCAAGCTGGTGTCCGGGCTGGCGGGCGCGGTGAAGGACTGACGTCGGCCGGCGCGGTGAAGGACTGACGCCGGCCGGGGCGGTCGGGCGGGTTTCCCCCGTCCGGCCGCCCCGGCGGTCGTGCCACGCCGTGCGGCCGGTACCGGACGCCGATCCGCGGGCCCACCGGCCTGGTCGTCTCCGGGGCGGCGGTTAGGCTTCCGCCATGCCTGGCCGGCACCGGTGGACGGGGCTCCCCTCCCGGGTGCGGCGGCCGGCGATCATCCACCGCGACGGCGGCTCCGCCGCACAGATGGGGAAGACGATGAGCAAGCCCACGAGGACGGCCGCGCAGCCGCCGGCGGCACCCGGTGCCGACAGTCACGACCTGATCCGCGTGCACGGCGCGCGCGAGAACAACCTCAAGGACGTCAGCGTCGAGCTCCCGAAGCGGCGGCTGACGGTGTTCACCGGCGTCTCCGGCTCCGGCAAGAGCTCCCTGGTGTTCGACACGATCGCCGCCGAGTCGCAGCGGCTGATCAACGAGACCTACAGCGCCTTCGTCCAGGGCTTCATGCCGACCCAGGCGCGGCCCGAGGTCGACGTGCTGGAGGGGCTGACCACCGCGATCATCGTCGACCAGCAGCGGATGGGCGCCGACCCCCGCTCCACGGTCGGCACCGCCACCGACGCCAACGCGATGCTGCGGATCCTCTTCAGCCGGCTCGGGCAGCCGCACATCGGCTCGCCCAAGGCGTTCTCCTTCAACGTCCCCTCGATCAGCGGGGCGGGCGCCGTCACCGTCGAACGCGGCGGGAAGACCGTCAAGGAGCGGCGCAGCTTCAGCATCACCGGCGGCATGTGCCCGCGCTGCGAGGGCCGCGGCAGCGTGTCCGACATCGACCTCACCCAGCTCTTCGACGACACCAAGTCGATCTCCGAGGGCGCGATCACCATCCCCGGCTGGAAGACCGACAGCTGGTGGACGGTGGGGATCTACGCGAACTCGGGCTTCCTCGACCCGGACAAGCCGATCCGCAAGTACACCAAGAAGGAGATGCAGGACTTCCTCCACCGCGAGCCGACCAAGGTCAAGGTCAACGGGGTCAACCTCACCTACGAGGGGCTGATCCCGAAGATCCAGAAGTCGATGCTCACCAAGGACCGGGACGCGCTGCAGCCGCACATCCGGGCGTTCGTCGACCGGGCGGTCACCTTCACCGCCTGCCCCGACTGCGGGGGCACCCGGCTCAGCGAGGCGGCCCGGTCGTCGCTGATCGGCGGGACCAGCATCGCCGACGCCTGCGCGATGCAGATCAGCGACCTGGCCGCCTGGGTCCGCGACCTCGACGAGCCGGCCGTGGCGCCGCTGCTCGGGACTCTGCGGCACACCCTCGACTCGTTCGTGGAGATCGGGCTGGGCTACCTCTCGCTCGACCGGCCCTCCGGCACGCTGTCCGGCGGCGAGGCGCAGCGGGTCAAGATGATCCGGCACCTCGGCTCGGCGCTCACCGACGTCACGTACGTCTTCGACGAGCCCACCACCGGCCTGCACCCGCACGACATCCAGCGGATGAACGAACTCCTGCTGCGGCTGCGGGACAAGGGCAACACGGTGCTGGTCGTGGAGCACAAGCCGGAGACCATCGCGATCGCCGACCACGTCGTCGACCTCGGTCCCGGCGCCGGGACGGCGGGCGGCTCGGTCTGCTTCGAGGGCACCGTCGAGGGGCTGCGGTCCAGCGGCACCGTCACCGGCCGCCACTTCGACGACCGGGCCGCCGTCCGCAAGGCGGTGCGCGAGCCGAACGGCACCCTGGAGATCCGCGGCGCGACGGCGAACAACCTGCGCGACGTCGACGTCGACATCCCGCTCGGGGTGCTGACCGTGATCACCGGCGTCGCCGGCTCCGGGAAGAGCTCGCTGGTGCACGGCTCCATTCCGGGGGGCGCGGGCGTGGTGTCCGTCGACCAGGGCGCCATCCGCGGCTCCCGGCGCAGCAACCCGGCGACGTACACCGGGCTGCTGGAGCCGATCCGCAAGGCCTTCGCGAAGGCCAACGGCGTCAAACCGGCCCTGTTCAGCGCCAACTCCGAAGGCGCCTGCCCCAACTGCAACGGCGCCGGGGTGGTCTTCACCGACCTGGCGATGATGGCCGGCGTGGCCAGCACCTGCGAGGAGTGCGAGGGCAAGCGTTACGACGCCTCGGTGCTGGAGTACCACCTCGGCGGCCGCGACATCAGCGAGGTGCTCGCGATGCCGGTGACCGAGGCCGAGGAGTTCTTCGGCACCGGCGAGGCGCGCATCCCGGCCGCGCACCGCATCCTCGCCAACCTCGCCGACGTCGGGCTCGGCTACCTCAGCCTCGGCCAGCCGCTCACCACGCTGTCCGGCGGCGAGCGGCAGCGGCTCAAGCTGGCCACCCACATGGCCGAGAAGGGCGGCGTCTACGTCCTCGACGAGCCGACCACCGGCCTGCACCTCGCCGACGTCGAGCAGTTGCTCGGGCTGCTCGACCGGCTGGTGGACTCCGGCAAGTCGGTCATCGTCATCGAGCACCACCAGGCGGTGATGGCGCACGCCGACTGGATCATCGACCTCGGCCCGGGCGCCGGCCACGACGGTGGCCGGATCGTCTTCGAGGGCACGCCCGCCGACCTGATCGCCGCCCGCTCCACCCTCACCGGCGAGCACCTCGCGGCCTACGTCGGGGGCTGACGGCCGCGGCGGTCGAACGTTTCGGCGGCAGGGTGGTGCCACGCCCCGGGCACTGCCCTGCCGCCATGGCGATCCACCACCGGGTCCAGCTCGTGCTGCCGGACCCGGTGCGCGGTGGTGGTGGACCGTTACGCGGGAGCGGGGTGGACGGTCCACCCGCCGACGACCGTGCGCTCGGGCCGCAGCTCGCGCAGCACGTCGACCGGGCAGCTCAGCGGATCGACCGGCCACACCGTCAGATCGGCCAGCGTCCCCGGCCGCAGGCTGCCGCGTTCGGCGCTCTCGCCCATCAGCCGGGCCGCGTGGACGGTGTGCAGCGCGACCGCCTCGGCCCGGTCGACGGCGTGCTCGGGCCCGACCACCCCGGCGGTGGTCCGGCGGGTCGTCATGCCCCACACCGACACCATCGCGCCGTACGGGCCGACCGGGAAGTCCGAGCCGGCGGCCAGCAGCGCGCCCTCGTCGAGCCATTCGCGCAGCGGGAAGATCCCGGCGGTGCGCTCCTCGCCCCAGGCCCGCTGCTGGGCGAGCGCGCCGTCGTGCAGCAGCGGGTGCTGCACGGTGACGGGGATGCCGAGCGCGATCGCCCGGGCCCGCTGGTCGGCCCGGGCCAGCCCGCCGTGCTCGACCACCAGCGTGCCGGGCGGCAGGCCGGGGCGCCGGCCGAGCACCTCCTCGAAGACGTCCAGCAGGGTGCGCAGGCCGCGGTCGCCCCAGGCGTGCACGCCGACCCGCCAGCAGCGCCCGACCACCCGGTCGACGGCCGCGACCAGCTCCTTGGGCTCCCAGAGCAGCCGGCCGTGGTAGCAGGGCCGGTCCTGGTACGGCTCCTCCAGCGCGCCGGCCTCGAAGCCGCCGTCGATGCCGAACTTCACCCCCCACAGCCGCAGCAGGTCGTCGTCCTCGCCGGCGGCGCGCCAGGCGTCCATCCGGTCCAGCAGCTCGTCGACCTGTTCGGGGGTGCGGGCGGCGAAGCCGGAGACCAGCGCCCGGACCCGGACGGCGAGCGCGCCGGCCGCCCGGGCCGCGAGCAGCACGTCGAGGTCCTCGACCGGGACGAGGCAGTCGCGGACGGTGCCGATGCCGGTGGCGGCGTAGTCGGCGGAGGCGGCGCGCAGGCCGGCCACCCGTTCGGCGAGCGCGGGGCGCGGCAGCACCCGCTCGACCAGTTCGACCGCCTTGTTGACCAGCCGTCCGGTGAGCCGCCCCCGGTCGTCGCGTTCGAGCAGGCCGCCGGGCGGGTCGGGGGTGTCGTCGGTGATGCCGGCGAGGCGCAGCGCGGCCGAGTTGAGCACCATGTTGTAGGCGCCGCGGCGGACCAGGACGGGGTGGTCGGAGGTGGCCTCGTCCAGTTCCGCGGTGGTGGGCAGCCGCTGCTCGGCGAGCAGCACCTCCTGCCAGTTGACGGTGGTGTGGATCCACTGGCCGGGCGGGGTCCGGGCGGCGCGTTCGCGGATCAGGCCGAGGAAGGCGGCGAGGTCGCGGGCCCGGTGGACGGGGACGCCGTGGACGCTGTGGCCGGCCAGGATCAGGTGGGTGTGGGTGTCGTCGAAGGCGGGCAGCACCGTGGCGGCGGGGGCGTCCAGGACCTCGGTGGCCGGTCCGATCAGGTCGTCCAGGCCGTGCGGGTCGGCGGACAGGGCGGTGATCCGTGCCCCGGTGACGGCGATCGCCCGCTGCGGCGGCCGACCGGGGACGAGGGTGTGGACGGCGGCGGCGCGGACGAGGAGATCGGCGGGGGCGGGGTCGGTCATCGCGGCTCCTGGTGGGGTGGGGCGCCGGCCGGCAGGCCGGTGACCTTCTCGACGTGCCGCAGGCTGGGCTCGGCGAGCAGCGCGTGCAGCTCGGTGAAGACGGCCCGCGCGGCGACGGCGTTCCAGTCGGCGGGCAGCAGCGGCTCGGGCAGGCCCGGGTCCAGGTAGGGCAGCCGGCGCCACTGGGTGAGCATCGGGACGTAGTCGCGGAACGCCTCGACCGGGTCGACCCGCGGCCGGCCGCGCAGTTCGGCGGCGACCGGGCGCCAGGCGTCGTCGAAGGCCGCGTACTGCGCCTCGATCGCCGGGAAGTCCCACCAGCCGGCCACCGCGGTGCGCAGTTCGGCGAAGCCCGCGTACTCGGCGGACAGGAACAGGTGCACGTAGGCGCTCAGCCCGAGGCGCTCCAGCAGCCGCCGGGCGTCCGGCAGCAGCCGGGCGGGCGCCAGCCAGACGCCGGGGGCGGCGTTGCCGAAGCCGAGCCAGCTCAGCCGGGAGCGCAGCTGGTGGCGGTGGGCGCGTTCGGACTCGGGCACCGAGAAGACCGCGACCACCCAGCCGTCGGCGAGTTCGGCGGGCTCCAGACTGTGGAAGATCCGGCGGTCGCCCTCCTCGAAGACCGGGCCCATCGCCGGGGCGAGCCGGTAGCCGGTGCCGTCGCGGCGCTCCTGGAACAGGGTGCCGGCCTTCTTCAGCCGGGAGATGGCCGAGCGCACCGCCGGGCCGTCGACGTCGAGTTCGGCCATCAGCGCGATCAGGTCGGCGATCGAGATCCAGCCGCCGAGGCGGCGCACGAACTCGCCGTACACGGTGTGGATGAGGGAGCTGGGCCGGGTCGTGCTCTCCGACATGGTGCGCCTCCTCCCCGGCAGCTCGTGGTGATCATAGCGGTGGGAGCTCCGCGTCAGGCGTGGGCGTAGGCGCCGGAGAGCAGGTGTCCGGCGCCGGGGGCGACGGCCGGCAGGCCGAGGGCGCGCAGCAGTTGGTGGGTGGTGCAGATCGCCGCCGAGACGACCGGCTTGCCGAGCTGCTGCTCGGCCTCCTCGACGGCGGACAGCGAGGGCAGCTGCACGCAGGCCGAGAGCACCACCGCGTCGGCCTCGGCGTGGGCGAGACGCCGGGCGATGGCGGGGAGCCGCGCCGGGTCGTGGGCGGCCACGTCGAGGTTGTCGGGGATCTCCAAGGCCGCGTAGTCGAGCACCTCGATGCCCTCGTGGGCCAGGTAGTCGACCACGGTCCGGGCCAGCGGCCGCAGGTACGGGGTGACGAGGGCGACCTTCTTGGCGCCGAGCGTGTGCAGGCCGGTCACCAGGGCGCCCGCGCTGGTGACCACGGGGGCGGGGGCGCCGTTCTCGGCGGTGCGCCGGTGCAGGCGCTGTTCGGCCTCGCGGTGGTAGCCGGGGCCGGTGGCCATCACGGCGACCAGGCAGGCGTAGCCGAGCACGTCGACCCGGGCGTCGGAGAGTTCGGCCGCGCAGCGGTCGGACTCGGCGTCCATGGCGCGCAGTTGCTCGGGGGTGACCCTGGTCATCCGCATCCGGCTGGAGTGGAAGGTGAACCGCTCGGGCGCGACCGCCTCGCGGGCCCGCAGCAGGGCGGGGACCTCGGTCTCCATGGTGACGTTGGAGCTGGGGACGATCTGGCCGATCCGGTAGGTGGTCATGGGGTGCTGGGGCTCCTCTCGGGAGCTGGCCGGGGTGGGGTGCTCCGCTCAGCGGGCGTCGACCACCGGGTTGGCGAGGGTGCCGATCCGTTCGATGGTGGCCTCGACCAGGTCGCCGGGCTGGAGGAACTGCGGCGGCACCAGGCCGGCGCCGACGCCGGACGGGGAGCCGGTGGCGATCACGTCGCCCGGTTCGAGGGTGACGCCGGAGGAGATGTCGGCGATCAGGCGGGCGATGCCGAACAGCATGTGGCGGGTGTTGGAGTCCTGCCGCAGCTCGCCGTTGACCCTGAGCGAGAGGTCGAGGTCCTGCGGGTCGGGGATCTCGTCGGCGGTGACCACGACCGGGCCGAACGGCGCGTAGCTGTCCTGCCCTTTGGAGAAGAACCACTGCCCGGAGCGGCGCTGGTCGCGGGCGCTGACGTCGTTGACGATGCTGTAGCCGAAGACGTGCCGCCAGGCGTCCTGCTCGGCCACCCGGAAGGCCGGTTCGCCGATCACCACGGCGAGTTCGCACTCCCAGTCGAGCTGCTTGGTCAGGTCGGCGTTGTGCCGGATGGGCTGGCCCGGGCCGGTGACGGCGGTCGCGGGCTTGCTGAACAGCACGGGCCGGTCGGGCAGTTCGCGTTCGGTGTCCAGGGTGCGGTGCGATTCGGCGACGTGCTCCACGTAGTTGAGGCCGACGCCGACGATCTTGCCGGGCCGCAGGGGCGCGCGCAGCGACACCTCGGCGAGCGGGCGGACGGCGGGGTGGCCGGGCCCGACGTGGGCCAGCAGCGTGCGGGCGGTGGTCAGCGCGGCCTCGCCGGCCCGGACCAGGCCGAGCAGGCCGTCGGGCAGTCGGGCACCGGCGGCGGTGGCGAGGGCGGTCAGGTCGGCGACCTGGTCGCCGAGCCGGGCGCCGAGGCGCGGGGTCTCGTCGCCGTCCGCGCAGTAGGTCAACAGGTGCATGGTCGGGGCTCCTTGGGGGTGCCGGGCGGTGGTGGGCCGGGGTGTGTCCTGCGGGTCAGGCCGGGCCCTGGTGGCCGTCGTGCTCCGGGTATGCCTCCTCGCGGTAGAGGCCGAGCGAGTGCATCACCGGGAAGTCGTTGAAGGAGAACAGGCAGGCGTCCTCGCCGGGGTCGAGGTTCGCGTGCTCGTGCCAGGCCCAGGACGGGACGACGAAGACGTCGCCCTGCTGCCACTCGAAGCGCCGCCCGGCGATCACCGAGACGCCCCGCCCCTTGGCCGCCGTGTAGACCACCGAGCCGGTGTGGCGGTGGGCGCGGGTGGCCTGGCCGGGGCGCAGCAGTTGCAGGTGGGCGGCCATGGTCGGCATCACCGGGCCGCCGGTGACCGGGTTGGTGTATTCCATGATGACGCCGTCGTACGGCGATCCCCCGGTGGCGCGGGCGAGTTGGCGCAGCGCGTGGTAGCTGGGCTCCCAGGGCCAGCCGAGCAGGGGGGAGTAGGGCCTGCTCCAGGTCTCGACGCCGTACGGGAGCAGGTTGCCGCTGTAGCTGAGCAGCGAGGAGTTCACCACCGTGCCGGGCCGCTGGTAGAGCTCCGGGTGGACCTCGTAGAAGTTCGCGTCGAGCATGTTGACCAGCGGGATGTCCAGGCCGTCCTGCCAGATCACCGGGGCGTCGTCGGACTCGTTTCCGTGCTCGTGCCAGGAGTTGTTGGGCGTGATGGCGAAGTCGCGCGGGCCGACCTTGAGCTTCTGGCCGTCCACGACCGTCCAGGCGCCGGTGCCCTCGTGGACGAAGCGCAGGGCGGCGGCCTGGTGGCGGTGCGCGGTCATCGCCTCGCCGGGGCCCATGATCTGGAGGCCGGTGTACAGCAGGCCGACGGCGGCGCTCAGTTCGCGGCGCCCGGGGTTGACCAGCATCACCACCCGGCGGCCGGCGTCGTCGGCCTTGACCAGCGGCAGCGCCTTGCGGACCAGCGGGCGCAGGTCGGCGTAGCGCCAGAGCACCGGCACCGACTTGGGCTGCGGGTACCAGGGCTCGATCTCGTTCGCCACCGTCCACAGGGCGCCGGCCTCGTGTTCGGCCAGTTCCTCGTAGTAGGCGGTGAGTTCGGGGCTGTCGGTGACTCTGGCGCGGCCGAGCTGGTCGTCGTCGTGGCCGGCCGTGCGCCCCTGGTCGGTGGCGCCGTGGGGGTCGGTGGTGCCGTGGCGGTCGGTCGTGCCGTCGTGGCTGGTCATGCCTGCTCCTCCGGGAACACCAGCGGCCGCAGCGGGCGGTTGTCCACGTGCAGCCGGAAGACGTCGAAGCGGTTGTAGTGGCCGACGATGTCGTGCATCTGCTTGGGCTGGATGCACCGGCCGAGGTCGATCTCGGCGTAGACGATGCCCTCCTCGTCCACCAGCGGCTCGCCCACCGGGCGCCCGTCGGGGCCGAAGACGCCGGACAACGCGCTGCGCGGGCGGGCGAGTTGCTTGCGCACCTGGTGGTCGTCACCGGCGATCAGGTCCACCATCTCGGGCGAGATGGTGGAGCAGGAGACCACGGTGAACAGCTTGCCCTCGAAGCAGTGCGCGGCGGCGCGCAGCGCGATCGCCTCCGCCATGTCGTAGTCCTCGGGGGCCACCGGCAGGGCGATGTAGCTGGCGGCGTGGACGAGTTCGCCCTGGGCCAGCAGCGTGAAGCGGGCCAGGGTGTTGGTGTTCTCGCCGCAGGCCAGCGCGCCGAGCGGGCCGACGGCCGTGCGGTGCACCCGCAGGGAGCTGCCGTCGCCGGGCGTCCAGGTCAGCTTCTCGGCCCAGGTCGGCACCAACTTGCGGTGCACATCGAGGAGTTCGCCGTCCGCGCCGATGATCAGCAGGGTGTTGTAGAGCACCCCGAGGCTGTGCCGGCCGCGTTCGTTGACGCCGATCACCAGCACCACACCGGCCTGCCGGGCGGCGGCGCGCAGCGTGTCCACGTACGGGCCGGGGACGTCGACGGCGGCGCGGTAGAGGCGCTCGTACCAGGGCGAGCCCTGCACCGGGTTCATCGTCCAGTTCCAGTACGGGTAGCCGGGGACGAAGACCTCGGGGAAGACCACCAGGGCGGCGCCGTGGCCGGCCGCCTCGTGGATGAGGGCGACGGCCTTGTCGACGGTGGCGGCCGGGTCCAGGTAGACGGGGGCGGCCTGGACGGCCGCGGCGGTGAAGCGGGGCAGGTCGGGCATGGTTCCTCCTCGGCTGCTCAGCGCGGTTCGGGGGTGGGCGGCGGCCAGCGGCGGTGCACCGGCGCGGCGGGCTCGGCCAGCAGGTGCAGGCGCGGTGCGACCCGGTCGGCGTTCGGGCCCGGCGGTCTGCGGCTGCCCGCCGACCAGGGGTCGGGCCAGTGCGCGCCCGGCCCGGTGTAGCCCTGCTCGGCGGCGGCGTGCAGCGTCCAGAGCGGGTCGTACAGCTGGGCCCGCCCGATCGCGACCAGGTCGGCCCGCCCGGCCAGCAGCACGGAGTTGGCGTCGTCGTGCCCGGAGATCGCGCCGACCGCGATGGTCGGCAGGCCGGTGGCGGCGCGGATCAGTTCGGCGAACGGGGTCTGGTAGCCGCGTCCGTACGGCGGCCGCTGGTGGGCGACCACCTCGCCGGTGGACACGTCCACCGCGTCCGCCCCGCCGTCGGCCAGCGCGCGGCCGATCGTGACGGCCTCCGGTGCGGTGGTGCCGCCGGGCGCCCAGTCGCAGGCCGAGATCCGCACCAGCAGTGGCCGCCCGGCCGGCCAGAGCGCGCGGACGGCCGCCAGCACCTCCAGCGGCAGCCGCAGCCGGTGTGCGAGCCGGCCGCCGTAGCGGTCGGCGCGGCGGTTGGTCAGCGGTGAGAGGAAACCGGAGAGCAGGTGCCCGTGGCCGAACTGCAGCTCCAGCGCGTCGAAGCCGGCCCGCGCCGCGCGTTCCGCCGCCTCGGCGAAGTCCTCGACCACGGTGGCCAGTTGGGCGGCGGTGGCCGCGTGCGGGGCAGGGCTGTCCGGGCCCCAGGGGAGCGGGGAGGCGGCGAGCAGCGGCCAGCCGTCGGCGAGCGGGCGCCCGATCCCGTCCGGGCCGGGTGCGGCGGTGGCGCCCCGGCGGCCGGCGTGGGTCAGCTGGAGGCCGACCGGGGTGTCGCTCACCGCGCGGACGGCGTCGACGAGTTCACACCAGGCCGTCTCCTGGCGGTCGTTCCACAGCCCCGGGCAGCGGTCGGTGGCCCGGCCCCCGGGGCTGACGGCGGCCATCCCGGCGAGGACCAGCCCGGCGCCGCCGAGCGCGTGCGCGGTCAGCTGGGCCCGGTCGAAGCCGCTGGGCAGGGTGTCGGTGGAGGTGAAGGTGGCGAGCGGGGGCACCACGACGCGGTTGCGCAGCTCCAGGGCGCCGAGCTTCAGCGGCCGGAACATCGGCGGCACACCGGGCGGGCCGCCGGCGGCGGCGTCCACCGCGTCGACGAACCCGGGGTCGCGGGCCCGCAGGTTGCCGTAGGTGACCCGGCGGCTGCGGGTGAGCAGGTTGAACGCGAACCGGTCGGCGCCCTGCCCGGCGCGCCGCTCCACCGTCTCGAACCACTCCAGGCTCGCCTGCGCGGCCCGCTGGGTGGACTCCACCACCGGGCGCCGCTCCGCCTCGTAGGCGGCCAACGCCTGCTCCAGTACCGGTTGTTCGTGCAGGCTCGCGGCGAGCGCGAGGGCGTCCTCCAGGGCGAGCTTGGTGCCCGAGCCGATCGAGAAGTGTGCGGAGTGCGCCGCGTCGCCGAGCAGCACCACGTTGCGGTGGCGCCAGCGGGCGTTGCGCACGGTGGTGAAGCGGATCCAGCGGGAGGCGTTCGGGATCAGCCGGTGGCCGTCCAGGTGTCCGGCGAGCAGCTCGGCGCAGCGCCGCACGCTCGCCTCGTCGCTCTCGCCGCGGGCCGGCTCCCGGGCGGCGAGGGTGTCGAACCCGGCCCGCCGCCAGGCGTCTTCGGCGATCTCCACGATGAAGGTGGAGCGGGTCGCGCTGTAGGGGTAGGCGTGCACCTGGAGGGTGCCGAAGTCGAACCGCTCGACGATGAAGGTGAAGGCCTCGAAGACCTTGTCGGTGGCGAGCCAGATGTAGCGGCAGTGCCGCTCGTCCAGGTCGGGCCGGAAGGTGTCGGCGTGGGCCGCGCGGGTGCCCGAGTGGATGCCGTCGGCGGCGACCACCAGGTCGTACTCGGCGGCGAGCCGGTCGACCGGAGGGGCGGGGGTGCGGTAGCGCACGTCCACCGCGAGCTGCTCGCAGCGCCGTTGCAGGATCGCGCGCAGCCGGTTGCGGTCGAGTGCCGCGAAGCCGTGCCCGCCGCAGGTGCGGACCTCGCCCGCGTAGCGCACGTCGATGTCGTTCCAGCGGGCGAACTCGGCGCCGATCGCGGCGAAGACCTCCGGGTCGGCCTGGGCGATGCCGTCCAGGGTCTCGTCGGAGAACACCACGCCGAAGCCGAACTCGTCCTGTCGGCCGTCGCGTTCGAACACGGTGATCTCCCGGTGCGGTGCCAACCGCTTGGCGAGCGCGGCGAAGTAGAGCCCGCCCGGACCGGCGCCGATCACCGCGATGCGGCGGGCCGCGCTGGTGCGGGCGGCGGCTGGG
This sequence comes from Kitasatospora sp. NPDC056731, assembly GCF_040687675.1. Taxonomy (NCBI): domain Bacteria; kingdom Bacillati; phylum Actinomycetota; class Actinomycetes; order Kitasatosporales; family Streptomycetaceae; genus Kitasatospora; species Kitasatospora sp. NPDC056731. Next base: position 182,691 of record NZ_JBFBNR010000011.1, on the reverse strand, counting down.
ATGGTGGTGCGGTCCGCGGTGGTCACCGCACCACCTCCGGCTGTTGCGGTCCGGCCTCGGCCAGCGCGCGGCGCACCGGCGCGGGCCAGGGCTCGGCGCCCTTGGCGTTCGGCGCGGCGTGCACCACCGACATCCGCCCGGACGCGGCCAGGCCCTGCGGGCCGTGCACCTCGAAGGCGTAGTGCAGCGAGGAGCCGCCGACCCGGACCACCCGCAGCTCGGTGCGGACCAGGTCGCCGAACCAGAGCCGCTCGCGGTAGTCGGCCTCGAAGTGCACCCGGGGGATCCGCCCGAACAGCTCGGCCAGGCCCAGCCGGCGCAGCAGCGCCGCCTCCGCGGCCTCGGCCCAGCGCTGGACGGCCGAGAAGTGGTAGTGCCCGGCCGCGTCGGTGTCGGACCACTCGACCCGGCGCTCGATCGCCACGCTGGCCGGGGCGGTCGCGGCCCGCCGGCGCAGTTCGGCGCGGTGCAGCTTGCCGGTGGCGGTGCGCGGCAGCCGGGTGACGAACTCGACCGCGCGCGGGTACTTGTACGGCGCGATGGTCCGTTTGACGTGCTCCTGGAGGCTCCGCACCTGTTCCGGCCCGGTGGGCGCGCCCTCGCGCAGCACCACGTAGGCCTTCACCACCGTGCCACGCCGTTCGTCCGGCGCCCCGACCACCGCGCAGTCGGCGACGTCGGGGTGGGCGGCGAGGGCCTGCTCGACCTCGGGGCCGGCGATGTTGTAGCCGGCCGAGACGATCATGTCGTCGTTGCGTGCCTGGTACCAGAAGTAGCCGTCCCGGTCGCGGAGGTAGGTGTCGCCGGTGAGGTTCCAGCCGTTGCGGACGTAGTCGCGCTGGCGTTCGTCGTCCAGGTAGCGGCAGCCGGTGGGGCCCTTGACGGCGAGCAGGCCGGGCACGCCGTCCGGCACCGGCCGGCCCTGCTCGTCGAGGACGGTGGCCCGGTATCCGGGGACGGGGCGGCCGGTCGCGCCGGGGCGGATGTCGCCGTCGGCGGCGGAGATGAACACGTGCAGCAGCTCGGTGGCGCCGAGGCCGTCGATCAGCCGCTGCCCGGTGGCCGCGTGGAAGGCCTCCCAGAGGGCGGCGGGCAGGTGCTCGCCGGCCGAGATGCAGCGCCGTACGCCGGACAGGCGGTCGGCGAGCCCGGCGGCCAGGATCGCCCGGTAGGCGGTCGGAGCGGTGAACAGCACGCCGACCCGGTGCCGGTGGACCTGCTCGGCGAGCTGCTCGGGGGTGGCCTGCTCCAGCAGCAGGCTGGCGGCGCCGGCGCGTAGCGGGAAGACCACCAGGCCGCCGAGCCCGAAGGTGAAGGCGAGCGGCGGGGTGCCGGCGAACAGGTCGTCGGGGGTGGGGCGCAGGAGGTGGCGGGAGAAGGTGTCGGCGTTGGCGAGCACGTCGCGGTGGAAGTGCAGGGTGGCCTTGGGCCGTCCGGTGGTTCCGGAGGTGAAGGCGATCAGCGCGACGTCGTCGGCGGCGGTCGGGACGGCGGTGAAGCCGCCGCTCTTGGCGGCGCAGCGGGCGGTGAGGTCGTGGGGGCCGGGCCCGCCGAAGGGGAGCACCCGCAGGCCGGGTGTCTCGGCGCGGGCGAGGTCGTCCAGGTAGCGGTGGTCGCACAGGGCGATGGCGGGCCGGGCGATCCGGTGCAGTCCGGTCAGTTCGGCGGCCCGCAGCAGCGGCATGGTGCTGACGGCCACGCCGCCGGCCTTCAGGACGCCGAGCCAGCAGGCCACCAGCCAGGGGGTGTTGGGGCCGCGGAGCAGCACCCGGTTGCCGGTGGCCAGGCCGAGGTCCTCGGTCAGCAGCCGGGCCACCCGGTCGGCGTGGTCGCGCAGTTCGCCGTAGGTCCACTGGCCGGTCGGGGTGAGCAGGCAGCGGCGGTCGGGGCCGTACCGGGTGATCGTTGCGTCGAGCAGCGCCTGGGCGCAGTTCAACCGGTCCGGATAGGCCAACTCCGGTATGTCGAAGAGGAGTTCGGGCCACTGGTCGAAGGGCGGGAGATGGTCGCGGCAGAACGTGTCCACGTGCGCGGAGGGGGATAGCTCCATGGGCGGGCACCTCATCGTGCGAGCGGGGAGTGAGGCCAGTATGGCGTGTTGGTGACGCCAGTCAAGAGAGCGATACATGCATTCGGGGGAGCGGGCGCCGCGCGGCCTCACCGGTGGCCCCACCCGTGTCCCGGCGCAACGGCAGCCGCACCCGGCGACCGGTGCGGTCGGGGTGCGGCGGGTTGGGTAGGGGCTGCGGCAGGCGGGGGTGCGGCAGGGTCAGGCGGTGGCCCCCTGGGCGGCGGCGTCGGGCTCGCGGCCGTCCTCGGCCTGCTGGGCGCGTTCGGCCAGCAGGCGGGCGAACAGAGCCAGCACCGGAGTGGCGGCGTCGGCGCCCGGGCCCGAATCGCGGACGTACAGCAGCGTGGTGCCGACCCGCACCAGGGCCTCCGCCCCCTCCGCGCCGTGCGTCCGGGCGGCCCGCTGGTCGCCGATCGAGGGGAGGGGGGCGGCGGCGGCCGCGTCGGCGCCGCCGACGTGGGCGAGCATCGCCTCGAAGGCCCGGCCGGCGGCGTCGGCGGAGGCGAAGGTGACCACGGTGAACTGTGCGCTGTGCGTGGTCACGGCGCGGAACGTCACGGTGGCGTACGCGAGTTGCTGGTCACAGGCATCCGGGAGCAGGCAGGGCACGTCCTCGCCCGGGCCCGCCCCGGACTGCGGGCCGCTCTCCACCTGCCAGCCGCCCGGCATGGCCCGCAGATCGGGCAGTACGCCCTGCACCTGGGCGGGGTCGCGCAGCGTCCGCCCGGCGTGGGCCAGGTCGGGCCCGCCCGGCCGCAGCAGCGGGCGCGAGCCCAGGTTGATCCCGACGGCGACCAGGGCGGCGACCACGATCAGCGCCAGCGTGACGAGGACGGGGGCGGCGCCGATCCGGGCGGCCCGGGCCTGGGCCCCGGCGACGGCCGGATCGACCCGGAGGTGGACGGTCGGCGGGTCGGCGGGCCGGCCGAGTTCGGTGGTGGCCAGGTACCGGGCGAACGCCGGGTCCGAGGTGAGCAGTTCGCCGACGGCGGCGGTCAGCCCGGCCCGCGCCCGGGCGTCCCCCGGGCTCGCGTCGACCGCGTCCACGGCCCGGGCGCCCTCCGGCGTGGCCCGCAGCCGCGCCCGCACCAGATCCGCGACCGCCCGCCCCGGGCCGCCCGCCACCCCCTCGGCCGCCCGTATCAGCACGCCCACCACCACGGGCACCAACTCCTGGCCGTCCCCCATGGCAACTCCCCCCGCCCCACGAGTCGTTGCCCCCACGATCCCGGACCGGACGGCGCCGCGCCCCCCACCGGACGGAACGGAGACGGAACTGCAACCGGGCCCGGACGGACCTGGGGCGGGCGTGACCCGGGGGGCCACTGGTACCCGAACGGGCCGGCCGAGGGGGCGGATCGGCCGCGAGTTGTGTCCTGACAAGGGGGGCGGACGGATGCCAGGCGCACCTGCTCGGCCGGGGCCGTGCTCAGCGCAGGCCGCTCAGCGCAGGTCGAAGACCAGGCGGGCGGAGACCTTGCCGCCCAGCACCTCGTCGAAGCAGGCGTTCACCTCCTCCAGGCGGCGGGGCTCAAGAATGACGCGGGTGCGGCCGAGGGCGTGCAGGCGGAAGACCTCGGCGAGGTCCTGGCGGGTGCCGACGATCGAGCCGATCACCCTGGTGCCGTTCAACACGGTCTCGAACACCGGCAGTTCGAGCTTCCCGCCGGCCGGGAGTGCCACCAGCACGAGCGTGCCGCCGCGCCGCAGGGCCCCGTAAGCGGCCTGGAAGGAGGCGTTGCTGACGGCGAGGGCGATGGCCGCGTGGGCGCCGCCGAGCGCCTGGACCTCGGCCGCGACGTCCTGGGTGCGGGCGTCGAGGACGTGGTCGGCGCCGAGTTCGCGGGCCAGGGCGAGCTTGTCGTCGGTGACGTCGACCGCGATGGTCTCGGCGCCGAAGATCCGCGCGTACTGGAGCGCCAGGTGGCCGAGCCCGCCGATGCCGGAGACCAGGACCCGGGTGCCCGGGCGGGCGCAGGAGACCTTGAGCGCCTTGTAGGTGGTGACGCCCGCGCAGGACAGCGGCGCGGCGTCGAGCGGGTCGAGGCCGTCGGGGACGGGCACCACGTAGTCGCCGTGCGCCAGCGTGTACTCGGCGTAGGCGCCGTCCACCGAGTAGCCGCTGTTGTGCTGCTGGAGGCAGAGCGTCTCCCAGCCGGAGACGCACTGGTCGCAGCGCCCGCAGGCGTCGGCCAGCCAGGGGATGGCGACCCGTTCGCCGACCCGGACGTTGCGCACCTCCCCGCCGACCGCCTCGACGATCCCCACGCCCTCGTGGCCGGGTACGAACGGCGGGTTCGGCTTGACCGGCCAGTCGCCGTGGGCGGCGTGGATGTCGGTGTGGCAGAGGCCGGACGCCTCGATCCTGACCCGGACCTGGTGCGCCGCGGGCTCGGGGACTGGGCGGTCCTCGATGACCAGCGGCGCGGTGAAGTCGTGGACGACGGCGGCCTTCATGCGCTCTCCCTCGGTCGGTGGTGATGCTGCTGGCGGCTGGGCGCAGCCGTCAGCAGCATCACTCGACGGGGTGAGTGCCGCAGCCCGGACTACTCCGGACGAGTGGACGAGCGGACGAGTGGACGAGTGAAGGTCAGCCGGCCGCCACCGGCATCGACATGTAGACGGCGCGCTTGCCGTAGCAGGCCGGCACCGTCACCTCGCGGTGTGCGCGGTAGCCGAGCAGCCGCAGCAGGATGTCGGTGCCGCGGACCGCGACCATGGAGATCCGCTCGAAGCCCTGCTCGGACGCCTGCTCCCGGAAGTGCCGGATGAACCCCAGCGCGACCTCCCGGCCGCGCAGGTCCTCGGCGATCACCAGGTCGTGCACGTGCAGGTTGTCCGACGCGAACACCGCCTCCTCCGGCCGGTCGAGGCTCGGGCAGCGCAGCGGCGGGTACGGCAGGCTCAGCAGGTAGCCGCGGACGGTGCCGTCCTGCTCCAGCACGAAGCAGGTCCGCGGCGAGGCGAGGGCACGGGACTGCAGCGCCTCCCGGCCCTCCGACAGGCCGTCGGCCGCGTAGGCGTCGTGCTCCAGTGCGACCACGGCGTCCCAGTCGCCGTCGGCCAGGAGCCGGATCCGGAGGTCCTCGCTCACCCGGCCGCGACCTCCGAGGCGGTGCCGAGCCCTTCCGCGCGGGAGGCGGCCACCAGCGCCGCCCAGGCTCCCATCAGCACCGCCCAGCGCTCGGCGTCCTCCTGCGCCTCGTCCAGGAGCTGCTGGCGCTGCTCGGCCACCGCGTCGGCGAGCTCGGCGTACTTGCCGCCCAGCTTGCGGTAGGAGCGGTCCAGGACGTCCAGGCAGTGCTCGTTCCCGGCTCGGTCCCAGTCGACGCTGCCCCGCACCAGGCCGAGGATCGGCTCGATCTTCAGCCCGTGCCGCTCGTCCAGCAGGTCGCGGCCGAGGTCGATCATGCCGCCGTAGACCGGGTACAGGTACAGCATCGAGAGCAGGAACTTGACGAACCGCATCTGGTAGGAGATGAAGCCGTCGCCGATGCGCCGCTCGGGCGTGTAGTAGTTGACGATGTGGCGGTTGTGGACGACGCCGGGCAGCCGGGAGTGGACCATGGCGTGCAGCAGGGCGTAGTCGCTGCCGATGGTCTTGACCGAGGGCAGCAGCGGCAGCACCTCGTAGGCCCGGTGGTCCAGGGCGATGTTGCACATGTAGACGTCCCAGATGTCGGGCACGCCGAGGACGGATTCGTCGGTGGTGAACGGCTCGGAGCCGGCGCCCTTGAAGGAGACGTCCACCATCGCGTCCCGGTCCTCCTCCGGCCACACCGGCGGGGTCCACAGGCGCACCACGTCGCGGTAGATGTCCGGGTCCAACTCGTGGATCTCGCTGATGTCCACGTTGAGCTCGCCGATGAAGGAGCCGCTGACCAGCATCACCGGCTTGTCGGCGTCGGCCGGGTCGAGCTCGGAGCGGGTCACGCCGGCCGCCGCCTCGCCGGCCGGTCGGCCGATCGAGAGCAGCTCGTGGTGGATCGGGAAGATCTTCCGACCGTCGACGACCTGGAAGTCGGCGTCGTCGTTGCGCAGGTGCGCCGAGGTGCAGCCCAGGGCGGCCGCGCCCAGGAAGAGCCGGTTGACGCAGGAACCGTACGCGACGGCCGGCGGGAGCATCATGTCGAGCAGCAGTCCGGGGTCGGCGGCGCCGGAGCGCTCGGCGACCCGGCGCAGGAACTCCCGCTGCTGCGCGTTGCCGAGGTGGTGGACGACCACGCCGGGGGTGGGCTCCAGGGCGGCCACGGCGCCCGCGTTCTTCGCGAACTGGACGGCGTCGGTGGTGTCGAGGATGAGGAGGTGCACCTCGACGTCGAAGTTCGCGACGGCGTAGGCCGCTTCCTCGGCGAGTTCCACGATGGTGTCGGGGCAGGATCGCATGGTGGGCAGGGCGAGGCAGACTCGTTGCATAACGGTGGAATCTCCGTCGGTTCGTCAGAATCGTGGCGGTGATGACGGTATGAGTGCTTTTCGCGCACCACCGTGGACTAGACCAGTTCCGAAGTCAACGATTGACAGAGCGGCTGCGGCGGGGTGGAATGCGCCCCCGCCCGACGGCTTTCCGGAGCCTCTCGGGCTTCCTTCCGGGCAGGGCGGAGCGCGGGTCCGGTGGCACGCGGTTCGGGCCCCCGGGTCCGTACGCGAGGACGAATTCCCGTTACAGATCCGAACGGGCGCGCGAGCATGGGTGGTTCATTGCCGTGTATTGCGCCGTTGGGGTCAATCCGGAGGGCGAACCTGCCGATACCCGCAACGACGTCCGTTCGCCGCCTGGAGGAGACCGCATGTCCGACCTGTGGCTGCCCGGTGCCGAGATCCACGACCTCGGCGACCACGCGCCGACCGACCAGCAGTACCCCCCGAAGGCCATCGCCCACATCACCTGGGACCGCAACGCGACCGCCGCCGCGCCGCAGGACTGGTGCACCTACGAGGACCTGGTGAGCTACTTCACCGGCAGCGGCGCCGGCGACGCGCCACACCTCATCTGGGACCCGTTCAGCGGCCGGATCGCCCAGCTGTTCCCGGCCGACTCCCGCTCGAAGAGCCTGCTCAGCCCGACGACGAGCCCGACCCGCACCAACCGGGCCGGGCGCGTGGTGATCCAGATCGAGGCGGTGTTCTTCCCCTACTGCAACTACCAGGGCACCGTGTACGCGCGGCTGGTCGACACCCCGTGCGCGGGCTGGGACCGGATCCACGCCTGGATCGCCTCCTGGGGCGTGCCCGACGTCTGGCCGATGGGCCGGCCGGTCGACTTCACCAGCCACCGCGACGAGCAGGTGTGGGAGGCCGGCGGCGGCTGGTACGCACACGCCCACGTCCCGTTCAACGACCACACCGACCCCGGCTCCTGGCCCGACTTCACGGCCGGCCCCGGCACCCCGATCCCCGCGCCCTCGCAGCACCCCCCGGTGCCCCCGGCTGACCCGACCCCGGCCCGGTACCAGACCACCATCAACGGCCTCCCGTACGGCTACGGAGCCCAGGGCTACCAGGTCACCGTGGTCGGCCGGGGGCTCGTCGCCCAGGGCTTCGGCGCCCACTACTGCTCCGGCCCCGGGCCGAACTGGACCGACGCGGACACCGAGAACTACGCGGACTACCAGCAGAGCCTGGGCTACTCCGGCCAGGCGGCGGACGGCGTGCCGGGGGAGAGCTCGCTGCGGCGGCTGCTCGGCTACCTGCCCGGGCCCCGGACGGTGTCGCTCGCGCACGTCGTGGCGGCGGCCCGCACCGACCCCGGCGCCGAACAGGGGCACCGGACGTACGGCGCCGAGGTGGCGATCGTCGAGCAGGCCCTGGCGGACGAGGGGCTGCTCGAACAGCGCTGGGTGGACGGCTCGTTCGGCAGCCTGACGGTCACCGCCTACGCCGGGTGGCAGCGCCGGTGCGGGTACACCGACGCCGCCGCGGACGGGATCCCGGGGCAGGACTCGCTGCACCGGCTGGGCACGGCACAGGGCTTCGCCGTCACGGACTGACCGGGCCCGTCCGCGGCGCCGGGGCCCCTCCGTATCCGGGGCGTGGCGGTGGGGGAATGCCCGGCTCGGCGGCGGGCGTTGTCCACCGCGTGACCAGCGCTGCGCCCATGACCAGGCTCTCCGTCCTCGACCGCTCCCGGACCAGACGGGGCGAGGAGCCGGCGCAGGCGCTGCGGGACACGGTGGCCTTCGCCCGCGAGGCCGAGCGGCTCGGGTACCACCGCTTCTGGGTCTCCGAGCACCACGGCGTGCCCGGGGTCGCGGGATCGGCGCCGACGGTGCTCGCCGCGGCGGTGGCGGCGGCCACCACCCGGATCCGGGTCGGCACGGGCGGGGTGATGTTGCCCAACCACCAGCCCATGGTGGTGGCCGAGCAGTTCGGGGTGCTCGCCTCGCTCTTCCCCGGCCGGATCGACATGGGGCTCGGCCGTTCGGTCGGGTTCACCGACGGCGTGCGGCGGGCGCTGGGCCGGGAGAAGGACTCCGCGGACGACTTCGGCGCCCAGCTGGCCGAACTGCTCGGCTACTTCGACGGCTCGCAGCGGGCCCACCCCGGCGTCCACGCCCGCCCGGCCGAGGGCCTGCGGGTACCGGCCTTCGTCCTGGCCACCGGCGCGGGCGCCGACCTGGCCGCCGACGCCGGGCTGCCGCTGGTCATCGCCGCCGCCCGGGGGGAGGAGCGGATGCTCGCGGCGATCGACCGCTACCGCAGCCGGTTCCGCCCCTCGGCGCAGGCCGCCGAGCCGTACGTGGTGGTCTCGGGCACGGTCGCGGTCGCCGAGAGCGCCGACCGGGCCCGGGAGCTGCTCGTCCCGGAGGCGTGGTCCGGCGCGTACTCCCGCACCCACGGCGAGTTCCCGCCGCTGGCGCCCGCCGCCGAGATCCTGGCCCGGCCGATGAGCCCGCGCGAGCAGGCCGCCTACGAGCAGTCGCTGAAGGGCCACATCGCGGGCACCCCGGAGCGGGCCGCCGCCGAACTCGCCGCCCTGGTGGCGCGCAGCGGCGCGGACGAGTTCCTGGTCACCACCAGCACCTACGACCGCGCCGCCCTCCTCGACTCCTACCGGCTGCTCGCCGAGGCGGTCGGCCAGGCCTGAGGCCGCCGGCCGGGTGTGCGGCGGCCGGCCAGGCCTGAGGCGGTGGGCCGGCCCTGCGGCGCCGCCGCCCGCTCAGCCCGCGTCGACCTCCGACGTCCCGAGCCGGGCGTACACCTCGGGCCGCCGCGCCCGCAGCCGCAGCGCGATGGCGACGCCCGTCAGGAACACCACCGGCACGATCGCCACCAGCGGCCAGTTGACCTCCGGCCCGGCATTGGTGAACAGGTCGAGCCGCCACACCACCAGCGCCGTCGCCCCGCACAGCAGCACGGTGGCGGCGACCGGCGCCACGACCGTCCGGAACACCCCGGCGCTCGCGGCCGCCTCGCGATTGCGGCGGAAGAAGGCGTACACGGACAGCCCGGCGAGCGCCTGCAGCACCAGGATGCCGACCACGCCGGGGGAGTTCACCCAGAGGAAGAACTGGTTGTACGGGTCGGCCCCGATCAGCGCCGCCACCACGACGGCCACCGCCGCCAGCACCGACTGCGCGATGCCGCCGATCCACGGGGAGCCGTGGCGCGGGTGGACCCGGCCGAGCGCGGCCGGGGCGGCCTGCTCGGTGGCGAGGGCGTAGCCGTAGCGGGTGATGGTGTTGTGGAAGGCGAGCAGCGCGGCGAGCAGGCTGGTCACGATCAGCACCCGCTGGAGGTCGGTGGCCCAGGCGCCGACGTAGTCGGTCATCGCGGTGAAGAACATCCCGGCCGGGTCGGCGGTGGCGGTCGCGACGGCCTCGGTGGCGCCGAAGGCCTGCACGATCATCCAGGTGATGAAGGTGTAGAAGAGGCCGAGGAAGGCGATCGCCGCGTAGGTGGCGCGCGGCACCGTCCGCCGTGGTTCGCGGGCCTCCTCACGGTAGATGGCGGTGGCCTCGAAGCCGATGAACGCGGCGAAGGAGAGCCCGAGCACCCCGCCCATGCCCCCGGAGAACACGTTGTGCGGGGCGAACGAGGACAGGTCGAGCCCGTGCGCGCCGCCGCGCACCAGCACCGCCACGGCGAGCACGAGCAGGATGCCGGTCTCGGCGATCAGCAGCGCGCCGAGCACCTTGGCGCCGAGGTCTATCGAGCGGTAGCCGAGGAGCCAGACCACCGCGACGCCGAGCAGCGCCCAGACCGGCCAAGGCAGGTCCAGGCCGAGCAGGTCGGCGGCGGTGGTGTGGGCGAAGAAGCCGAAGGCGCCGTACATGCCGATCTGGATGGCGTTGTACGAGAGCACCGCGAGCAGCGCGGCGCCGAGCCCGGCGGGGCGGCCGAGGCCGCGGGTGACGTAGGCGTAGAACGCGCCGGCGTTGCGGATGTGCGCGGTCATGGTGGTGAAGCCGACCGCGAAGAGCGCCAGGATCACGCCGGTGGCCAGGTAGGCGACGGGCGTGCCGATGCCGCCGAAGGCGATCGCGAACGGTGCCACGCCGGCCATCACAGTCAGCGGTGCGGCGGCGGCCACGACGAAGAAGACGATGTCGCCGGTGCCGAGCACGCCGCCTTCCAGGCGGGCGGGGCCGGTGGAGCCGGCGGCTGCGGTGCCGGGCCCGGTGGTGCCGGGCCCGGCGCTGGGTCCGGCGCGGCCGGTGTCGGGGCCGGTACGGGGGGAGCCGGGTGCGGTCGGGGAGGCCGCGTCGGAGGGCAGGGTCATGGGGAGCTCTCCTGGGGTCGTACGGACGAGGGTAGAGCGGTCGGCCGCCGATCGGGTGCGGGCGGTCGACGGGGGAGCGGACGCCGTGGGGGGCGTTCCGGCGGGCGGGGTACGGGGGGATCCCGGGGGGTCAGTGCGTGCGGCGGCCGCCGAGCCAGGTCCCGGCCACCGGGACGGCGGCCAGCTCGGCGGCCGGCACCGCGTAGGGGTCGGCCGCCAGGTGCACCAGGTCGGCCCTCATCCCGGGGCGCAGCACGCCCCACTCCGCCTCCTCGAAGGCCTGGTGCGCGACGCCCGCCGAGTACGCCGCGAGTGCCTCGGTGAGGCCGATCCGCTCCTCGGGCAGCCAGCCGCCGGCCGGCAGGCCGTCCGGGGTCTGCCGGGTGACGGCGGTGGCGAGACCGGCCAGCGGCTCGTAACGGGTGACCGGCCAGTCGCTGCCGAAGGAGACCCGGGCGCCACCGCGCAGCAGGGCGGCGATCTGGTACTGCCGGGCGCCGCGCTCGGGGCCGAGCCGGGGGAGGGTGAGTTCGGTCATCAGCGGGTCGGTCTGGGCCCACAGCGGTTCGAAGTTGGCGATCACGCCGAGTTCGGCGAAGCGGGGCAGGTCGGCCGGGTCGACGAGCTGGACATGGGCGATCACCGGGCGGCGGGCGCGCAGGCCGTTGCGGCGGGTGGCGGCCTCGACGGCGTCCAGGGCGATCCGGACGCCGTGGTCGCCGATGGCGTGGATGTGCGGCTGGAAGCCGAGCGCGTCGACGGCGGTGACGGCGTCGGCCAGTTCGGCGCCGGTCCAGTTGGCGACGCCGTGGGAGTGCGGGCAGTCGCTGTAGGGCGCCAGCAGGGCGGCCGTCCCGGACTCGACGACGCCGTCGGCGAAGAACTTGACCGCCCGGGCGGTGAGCCGGCCGCGCCCGCCGGCCTCGACCCGCTCCCGGTCGGCGGCCAGGGCGGGGAGCCGTGCGCGCCAGCCGTCCGGTTCGAGCAGCAGCGCGAGCCCGGCCCGGACGGGCAGATCGTGCTCGGCGACGGCGGCGAGCCAGGTGTCGACCTGCGCGGGCTCGATCCAGGCGTCCTGGAGCCAGGTGAGCCCGGCGGCGGCGAGCGCGGCGGTGGTCTCGCGCAGGGCGGCGACCTGCTCGGCGAGCGGGAGCGGCGGGACGAGCGCGAGGACGGGGTTGAGGGCGCCGAACTCGCGCAGGGTGCCGAGCGGGGTGCCGTCCGGGCGGCGGACGATCTCGCCGCCCACGGGGTCGGGCGTGTCCGGCCCGTACCCGGCGCGGCGCAGCGCCTCGCTGTTGGCCCAGCCGGTGTGGTGGTCCATGGTGCGCAGCAGGACGGGCCGGTCGGGGACGGCGGCGTCGAGTAGCCGGGCGTCGAACAGGCCGCCCTCGGCGAGCCACGGGTCGACGGCGTCCCCGGTGATCCACTCGGCCTCGGGGTGCCGGGCGGCCCAGGTGCGGACGGCCTCGACGACCTCCTCCAGGCTGGTGCAGTCGCGCACCGGCACGCCGCGCAGCCCGATGGCACCGATCAGCGGGTGGAGGTGGCCGTCGCCGAAGGAGGGCAGCAGGGCGCCGCCCGCCAGGTCGACGGTCTCGGTGTGGTCGTCGCGCAGGGCGAGCGCCGCGTCGCCGAGGGCGGTGATCCGCCCGGCGGTGACGGCGAGGGCGTGGGTGGCGGGGTGGGCGGGGTCTCCGGTGTGGATCCGGCCGCCGGTGAAGATCGTGTCGGCACGCATGGGGGAGCGTCCTCTCCGGGTCGCGGCAGGCGACGAGGGCGACCTGCCTAAACCGAATGGGGTTCGGTTACCGTAGGCGCGGCACCGGCGGGTGCGGAAGAGTTTTATTGAAAGCCATTCAGTAACGCTTGGGTAACGATGATCTTGAGGGTTCTCCGGAAGGCTCCCTGAAGGGCTCCCCGAAAAACTCCCCGAAAGACGAGGAACCGGCATGGCCAGGCCGCGCACACCCCTGCTGGACCGGCAGCGCATCGTCGACACCGCGCTGCGGCTGGTCGACGAGTCGGGCGACCTCACCATCCCCGGCCTCGCCGGCGCCCTCAAGGTCAGCCCCTCCGCGCTCTACCACCACGTCGCCGGCCGGGCCGAGATCGTCGCCCTGATGCGCGCCGAACTCGTCCGCACCATCGGCGAGCAGTCGATGTGGGACCAGCCCTGGGACGCGGCGCTGCGCACCTGGGCGCACGCCTACCGGGACGCCTTCGCCGAACACCCCGGCATCGTCCGCCTGCTCGCCACCGCCCCGCTCGCCGAATCGTTCATGCACGAGCTGTACGAGCGTGCCGTCGCCACCCTGGAGGGTGCGGGCTTCGCCGCGCGGGACGTGATGGGCGTGATCACCGCGTTGGAGAGTTTCATCCTCGGCTCCGCTCTCGACCTGGTCGCCCCGGACGTCATGGTCGACGCCGTCGACCGTGACGCCACCCCGCGCCTGGCCGACGCCCTTGATGCCGTCCCCGCCGGCCGTGAACGCGCCGACCGGGCCTTCGAGCTGGGCCTCACCGCCCTGATCGCGGGTTACCGGGCGCTGCTGCCCTGACCGCCCTCCGTGCCGGGGCCGTCGCTGCCGGGGCCGGGTCGCCGCAGTTCCGTCAGGTCCGGTCCCGTTCCTCCATCCGGTTTCTGAACAGGCGTGATGACCTGCTAATGTTCTTCTCGTCGGGAGGGAAACAAACTCCCGAGCAGGCGTCAGCGGTGCTACCAGAGCACGTCCTACTTTCAGTAGGAAGAGTCCGTGCGACCCGGGCCTGGCGCTCCACCCGAAGGGGCTCGTTCCGTCCAGCGGAACGGGCCCCTTCGTCATGTCCGGGGCTCCTTCGTCATGCCCGGGGCTCCGGCGGCAGTCGGCGTGCGGCGACCCGGTGGTGTAGACCTGTTTGCCCGGGCCCCTATCGCATGTCGGCGGTCGAAACCCTGCCGTGCGGCCGGTTCTCGGCCAAGCTCCCCTGCCAGGTGGTCGGCGGGTGGCGGTGGGCTGCGGTCCGCGACCGTCCCCGGGCCAGCGGGTTCGCCCGGCAGCGGTGGCTGACGTCCTGTCACACCTTGGCCGGAAGTGGACGCTACTGATGTGAATATGCCATTGGAATGTTCGTCATATGGAATCCGGCAGTAGCCTTCCGTGTCGAGCCCGCCACTGCTGGTGGCGGCCCGGCCGTGCCGTGCTGCGCCCGGCTGCCCAGACCCCCTCGAAGGAGCCGGTGTGCCGGGTATCGACGAATGCCTCGCCGGAGCGATGTCGATCTCCGGGGCGCGCTCCGCGAGCCTGGTCGACTGGAGCAGCGGACTCGCACTCGGCAGCCTCGGCGAGTGCCCGACCGGTGACCACGAGACCGCGGCCGCCGAGACAACCGACTTGGTACGGGCGGCCGTTGAGAGCCAGACCTTCACCGGGGCGGAGGACCGGCGGTCGCCGTTACAGGACGTCATCGTCACCGCCGGCCGCAGCTACCACCTCATCTGCTTCATCGACACCGTCTTCGACAGCCGCCTCGTCCTCCACCTCTGGCTCGACCGCGCCCAGGGCAACCTCGCCGCCGCCCGCTACCGCCTCCAGGCGCTCGCCGAGGAACTGGTGCTGGGGTGAGCGGGACGCCCATCGCGGCCATCGGGTTTCGGCCAGCACGCCGGACGGGCCGCCCCCGCCGCCCGCGCTCCACCGGGTGGTGGCCCCGATGAACGCCGCGCCCGCCGCCGTCCGCCCGCCCGCCACGCCGCAGACCCCCGGCGAGGCCCTCGGCCTGCTCGCGGCCCGCCGCGCCACCGGCGCCCTGTGCGGCCCGCTCGGCAGCCTGCACCTGGTCGACGGCCAGGTGGCGCACGCCGACTCCCCGCGCGCGCCCGGCCTGGCCGAACTGCTCACCGGCTGCGGCCGGATCACCCCCGGGCAGTGGGCGGAGCTGCTCCGGCTCCACGGCCCGCGCGCCCGGGTCGGTGAGGCACTGGTCGAACGGCGGCTGCTCACCCGGGGCGAGCTCGAACTCGGCCACCTGGGCACGCTCTTCGACGCCGCGTTCTTCGTCCTCGCCGACCGGACCGGCGGCGTCTGGCGGTTCGAGCCCGATGCCCGGCACTGGCTGGGCCCGGTGGCCACGGTCGACCCCGGCCGGCTGCGCCGCGAGGTCGAGCGCCGGGGCCGGCTGCTGGAACGCATCTGGCCCTGGCCGCAGCTCGACACCGCGCCGGTCCGCCCGGTGGTGCCGGTCCCACGGCCGTCGCACCGCCCGCCCGGCCGCCGCCGGCGCGAACTGCTGGAGCACGCCGACGGCCGAAGAACCCCGGCGGACCTGGCGCGCCTGCTCGGCCGGTCCGGCTTCGGCGTCACGGCGGACGTCCGCCGCCTGGCCGCCGCCGGGCTGCTCGACGCCCCGCGGCACGCCGCACCGGCGGTGGCGCCGGCGGTGGCGCCGGCGGTGGCGCCGAGCGCCGCGACACCCGCGACACCCGCGACACCCGCGACACCCGCGACACCCGCGACACCTGGGGCGCCGAGGCCCGCGGCGCCCGTCGCGGAAGCCGAGGCGCCGGCCCCCGCCCGCCCGCCGGGAGGAGGCCTGCACCGCCGGGTCCCCGGAGCCACCCTCACCGGCACCACGCCGTCCGGCCCCGTGGCCCCCACCCGCTCCGATCGCCCGCCCACCACGGCAGCGGCCCACCCGCCGCTGGCCGTCCCCGACCCGGACATCGCGCTGCTGACCCGGGTCCGAACCCTTCTGGAGGCCCGACTTTGAACCACTCTCCACCCGCGACCCCGCCGTCCCGGCCATGAGGCGGGTGCTCAAGCAGCGTGTCGGAAGGAGACAACTGATCGCCTTGGAGACCGAACTGCTCGCCGAGCTCCGCGCCGTCAAGCAGCGCGTCCCGCACCTCGCGGGTGGCCTGGTGGCCAGCGTGGACGGCCTGTTGGTCGCGCACGACACCCACGGGGCGGAACCCTCCGGCCTGGCCGCGATGACGGCGGCCTCGCTGTCGCTGGCCCAACGGCTCGCCGACACCACCGGCCAGGGCGAGTTCCGCGAGTCGCTGGTGCGCGGCGAGCACGGCTACGTCGCCACCTACGCGGCCGGGGGCAGCTGCGTGCTGGCCCTGCTGGCGCACCCGGACGTCAACGTCGGCCGGCTGCACCTGGAGGCCCGCCGCTCGGCCCAGCGGATCGCCGGGCTGCTCAGCGACAGCCTCCTGCCGAAGGACCCCCGCGACCCGGCCTGACCGGCCTGACCGGCCAGGCCCCCGGCCCGACCGCACCTATCACCCCAGCACCCCACCATCGAAAGGGAGTTACCCAGATGACCGACGCAGCCGGCGCGCTCAAGCAGGCCATGACCAGCATCGAGGGCGCCATCGGCGCGGCACTCGTGGACTACAACAGCGGCATGGCGCTCGCCACCCTCGACGGCCCCGGCGGGCTGGACCTCAACGTGGCCGCGGCGGGGAACACCGACGTGGTCCGCGCCAAGATGCGCACCATGGACATGCTCGGCCTACAGGACGGGATCGAGGACATCCTGATCACCCTCAGCAGCCAGTACCACCTGATCCGGCCGCTCGCCGGCCGCACCGGCAAGGGCCTCTTCCTCTACCTGGCGCTGGACAAGGCGCGGGCCAACCTGGCGATGGCCCGCCACCAGCTCACCAGGATCGAGGCCGAGCTGGAGGTCTGACAGGTCGGACAGCTCGAACAGGCGGACAGCTCGAAAAGTTCGGACAGGCCGGACAGGCCGGAGAGTCCGACCGGACGACGCGTCGGCCCGGCGTCGGCTCAGGCCGCGCCGGGCGCCGTCCACCGGACCTCGCCGCCCGGCAGCCCCGCGCACACCGCCCCCTCGGCGGTCTCCACGCTCCACGGCGCGAGCTGCGCGTGCGGCGGGACGGACAGCGCGCCGCCCTCCGCGAAGGCCAGCTCCAGGCCGCCGGCGAGGGTGATCTCGGCGGTGTCGACGGTCCGGCCGACGAGTGCGAGCAGGGTGCCGGTCGGACGGACGGTCAGCGCCGGAAAGTAGTGCTCGACCTCCGCCGGGGCGGTGAAGGAGGGCGCGGCGAGGCGGAACTCGTGCGCCACCCGGACGGTCACCGGTCCGTCGAGGGTGAGGTCCAGCCGGTCGCCGCCGCTGACCGACGCCACCCGGCGGCCGGCCAGCGCCTCCGTGATCCCGTGCTGCGTGATCCCGTTCTGCATGGCCCCAGTGTGACCCACCCGACCCGGCCTTGTCCGCCCTGCCCAACAGCCCCGCCCGACCGGCCGGTCCGACCGGCCCGCCTGACTCGCCCTCCTGAATCCGCCCCGCCCGCCCGCCGCTACCCGGCGGCGCGTCCGCGCACCAGCTCGGCCGGCCCGCCCGCCCGCTCCCGCGCGGCCAGCGCGGCGGCCGTCCGGTCCCAGGACGGGCCGGTCAGCAGCGCCCGTGCCTCGGCGGGGCCGCAGAGCCGCCACTCCACCAGCTCCTCGTCCGGCAGTGCGATCGAACCGAGCATCCGTTCCGTCACCGTGCCCCCGTCGAACACGGACACCAGCACGGCGGTGTCCCGCCCGGTCGCCGGGTCGGCCTCCGGATCGGCGGCCGCCCCGGGCTGCCAGTCCAGCGCCAGCAGCCGCCCCGGTTCGACCTCCCAGCCGAGTTCCTCGCGGATCTCGCGCCGGACGGCCGCCCGGGGCAGTTCCCGGTCCGCCTCGATCCCGCCGCCCGGCAGCGTCCAGTACGGCACCCGGCCGCGCGGCCCGTCCCACGGCCGCAGCCGGACCAGCAGGACCCGCCCGGCGTCGTCGGTGAACAGGGCCCGGGCCTTGGCCCGGATCCGCGGGCGGGTGGCGATGTAGGTGGCCCGGTCCATCGGCGGCTCGTACCCGGGCCCGCCGGGGGCGGAGCCCAGGGCGGGCGCGTCGGCCAGCCCGGTGTACGCGGGCGGCGGTTCGTCCGCCGGCAGGTGGTCGAGGGTGTGCCCCACGGGCCTGCTGTCCTCCAGCTCCAGCGGACCGGCCGACCGTGGCGCCCGCAGGCAGGCCGTGACCCGGCGGGACAGCAGGGGCGGCAGCGCGTGGCCTGCCTGTTCGGGGGTCAGCCAGGCCCAGCCGCCGACCTCCGCCGCGTCCGGCCGGATCGCGGCGGTCTGTTCGGCGGTGAGCGGCTGCGCCCAGTACAGGTACGCGGCGATCGGCGGCCGGAAGTGGTCGAGCGTCCAGTCGACGCAGGCCAGCGGCCCCAGCCGGGGCGTGAACCCGAGTTCCTCCACCACCTCGCGCAGCGCGGTCTCCCGGGGCGAGCGGTCCTGCGGCTCCCACCCGCCGCCCGGGATCGCCACCGGATGCTTCCGGTCGTACGGCAACCGCACCACCAGCACCCGCCCCCGCTCGTCCGGGAACAGCACCCCCGCCGCCGCCAGCAACTCCCGCCCGCTCCCGGATGACGCGTCCACCGCTGCTCCCTCCGTCAGGCCCGGTTCGAAGGCCGTGTCCCCCCGACGACTCGGCGGACCCCTTTCATGGTTCCCCCCACGAGCCGTCCTAGGGCGTGTCTGACAATTCGCGTCGGATCAGCGCGCGGCGGTGGGCGCCCGGCTGGGCGTGCCGGCGAAGCGTCCTCGTACTGGGCCGTACTTGGACGTTTCGCCGGTGCGTTCAGGCGGGATGCCCGGCGTCGCGCGCCCGGCGGGAATTGTCAGACACGCCCTAGCCGAGCCCCCGCCGCCTCACCCCAGTGACGCGAGGGCCTGGGCCGCCGCGCGGGCCATCTGCTCGTCGTGCCGCCCGCTGGACCCGCGCAGCCGGGCGAGGCCTTCGGCCGCCGCCAGGGCGAGCAGCCCGGGCAGCAGGTCGGTGCTGCGGGCGGCGACCCAGCGGGTGCCCTGGGTGGCCATCCACCACAGGTCGGCGGCCCGGCCGGGCGGAGCCTCGGCGGGGGTGTCGACGGGCGGCGGGCCGAGGGGGTGGCCGGCGGCGGCGAGCAGTTCGTGGAACCGGCGGGCGATCAGGTGGTGGCCCTCGGCGCTGGGGTGCAGCCGGTCGACGCTGAGCAGCCGGCGCTGCGCGCACCAGGGCAGCTCGGCGATGTGAAGGTGCACCGCCCGGTGCCGGGCGGCGAGGGCGTGTATGACGGTGTTGACGGCCTGCATCCGCCGCGCCAGCGGTCGGGCCAGCGGCGCGGGCAGGCGGAGCAGGGTGCCCGGATCGGGCAGGCAGGCGGTCAGCAGGACGGCGCCGTGGCTGGAGAGTTCGCCCAGGGTGGCGTCGAGCTCCAGGGTGGTGCGCCGGATGTCGAAGCCCGCCCGTAGGGTGTCGTTGCCGCCGACCACCACGGCCGCGAACCGCGGCCGCAGTGCCAGTGCGGCGGGGAGTTGGCGATTCGTCAGATCGGCGGTCAGGGCGCCGCTGCACGCCAGGTTGGTGAACTCGACGCCGCCCTCGGGTGCCAGCGACCGGGCCAGGACGGCGGCCCAGCCGCGCCACCCCTCGCCGACCGGGTCCCCGACCCCTTCGGTCAGCGAGTCCCCGAGCGCGACGAACCGCACCGGCCCGCCGGTGGCCGGGCGGCCGTCCGCGGACCGGTCACGCCCGGTGCCGAGCACGCTCATCCCAACCCTCCTCCACCGCACCGGGGTTGCGCACGCCGGGGTTGCGCACGCCGGGGTTGCGCACGCCGGGGTTGCGCATGCCGGGGTCCCGCACGCTGTGGGCGGCGAGGAACGCGGCCACCGCGGCCGGCCAGCCGTACCGCTCGGCCTGGGCCCGGGCGCCGGCCCGCCGCGCCTGCTCCGGGCGTGCCAGCAACTCCCGTACCGCCGAGGCGAATCCGGCCCCGGTGTCGGCGGCGGCCACCCCGGCCAGGCCGATCAGCCCGGGCAGCGCGGAGGAGCGGCTGACCGCCACCGGCGTCCCGCAGGCCAGCGCCTCCAGCGCGGCGAGCCCGAAGGTCTCCACCGGCCCGGGCGCGAGCACCACGTCCGCGCAGCCCAGCAGCCGGGCCAGTTCCTCCCGCCGGCCCAGGTGCCCGAGGAGGCGCACCGGCAGTCGCAGCCGCTCCGCCCGGGCCGCCAGCCGGTCCCGCAACGGTCCGGCCCCGGCCACCACCAGGACGGCCGGCAGCCCCCGGGCCCGCAGTGCGGCCAGCGCCTCGACGGCCCGTTCGGGCCGCTTCTCGGCCGAGAGCCGGGAGCAGAGCACCAGCAGCACGTCGTCCGGCCCGCAGTACCGCGCCCGCTCCCGGGCCCGCGCGGCCGGCGGCAGCGGGCGCATCGCGTCCAGGTCCACGCCGAGCGGGGCCCGGACCAGGTTGGGCACGCCGATCCGCCGGAACTCCGCCGCCGCCCAGTCGGTGGTGCAGAGCACCGCGTCGTACGTACGGGCCGTCGCCGCGTTGAGCCGGTCGGCGGCCGCGTCGGCGAGCGGGCGGGGCAGCCCCCAGGCGCGCAGCAGCCCGACGGCGCTCTCGTGCGACACCATCACCGAGCGGACGCCGTGCCGCCGGGCCCAACTGCCGGTCCAGCGCAGCGTGGTGCGGTCGGACACCTCCAGCCGGTCGGGTTTCAGCCGGGTGAGTTCGGCGGCCACCGCCCGCCGGTCGGTGAGCACCCGGTAGCCGCCGCTGGCCGGCAGCACCGGCCCGGGCAGGGTGACCACCAGGCCCTGCTCGCCCTCCTCCTCGCTGCGCCGCTCCCCGGGCACGATCAGCACCGGCCGGTGCCCGGAGGCCAGGTAGCCGGCGCCGAGGTGGCGCAGCGCGGTGCGCAGGCCCCCGGAGACCGGGGTGACGAAGTTCGCGAGCCGCACGATGGTCAGCGGCTCGCGGTCGGCGGTGTCCGTCATGCCGGCAGCTCCGCCACGACGGCGACCGGCTCGACGACCGCCGGGGGAGCGGTAGGGGGAGCCACCGGTGTGCCCCGGTGCTCGGCGAGGACCTCCGCGTAGTGCCGCAGCAGCAGGTCGCCGACCGCCTCCCAGGTCCGCGCGGTCACCTCGGCCCGTCCGGCGCGCCCGTACGCGGCCCGCCGCCCGGGGTCGGCGGCCAGTTCCGCCACCGCCCGGGCCACCGCGGCGCCGTCCCGGGGCGGCACCAGCAGGCCCGTCCGGTGGTGCGCGACCAGGTCCAGCGGGCCGCCGGCGGCCGGGCCGATCACCGGCACGCCGCTCGCCATCGCCTCCTGGATGGTCTGGCAGAAGGTCTCCAGCGGGCCGGTGTGCACGAACACGTCCAGGGTCGCGAAACAGCGGGCCAGTTCCTCGCCGGTCCGGCGGCCGAGGAAGACCGCGCCGGGCATCGAGGCCCGCAGCCCGGGCCCGGACGGCCCGTCCCCGATCACCACCACCCGTACCCCGGGCAGGGCCGACGCGGCGGCCAGCAGGTCGACCCGCTTCTCGGGCGCCAGCCGCCCGACGTACCCGACCAGCACCTCGCCGCCCGGGGCGAGCGCCCGGTGCAGCGCCTCGTCCCGGTGCCGGGGGTGGAACCGCACCGAGTCCACCCCGCGGGGCCACAGCTGCACCCGGGGCACCCCGTGCGCGGTGAGGTCCTGGGCGGCGGGGGTGGACGGCGCCAGCGTCCGGGCCGCGGCCCGGTGCACGGCCCGGATCCGCCGCCAGGCGGCCGCCTCCCCGAGGCCCCGCCCGGCCCGGTAGGCGTGCGCGTACCCGGCGAGGTCGGTCTGGTAGACGGCCACGGCGGGGACGCCGAGGCGGGCCGCGGCCTGCATCCCGCGCGCGCCGAGCACGAACGGGCTGGCCAGGTGCACGATGTCCGGCCGGTGCCCGGCGACGGCGGCCGCCAGCTGCCGGCTCGGCAGCGCGATCCGCACCTGCGGGTACCCGGGCAGCGGCACCGACGGAATGCGCACCACCGGCAGCTCCACCGTTTCGGAGCCGCCGAAGGTGTGCGGCGGGCACGCGGCGCCCCGTGCGGGTGCGGGGGTGACGACGAGTGGCTGGTGGCCCCGGCGGACCAGATGCTCGGCCGTCCGCAGCACGCTGTGGGCGACTCCGTTGACCTCGGGCGGAAAGGATTCGGTGACGATGACGACGCGCATGCCAGAGTTCTGTCCGCGCCCGGCGTGCACCCGGCCAAAGGGATCTGTCGTACAAGCGAACGCGGGTCGGCGATTTGCACCGCCGACCCGCGCCCGCACCGCGCCGCCTCAGTGCGACCCGGCCGCCTCCTTGAGCTCCGCGTACGGCGCGAGCTTGCGGAGCGACTCGATGCTCCTGAGGCACTCGTCCTTGCTCTCGTGCGGGTCCCCGGTGACGATGACCGTCCCGTTGCTCGCCTTGAGCCGGAAGCGGTGCATCCCGCTCTCGTCCTTGTACAGCTCGAACTTTCCAGCCATGCCTGTAACAGCCTTCCGTTCAGGTGACCCCCTCGCACCGCACCGTAGGGCCAACCCGGTTGCTCCGCCCGCCGGCTGGGGCATCCGAGTCATCCGGACCTGCCCACCTGGCCCGTTCGGGTCAGGTGGTGCTCGCGGGGGAGCTGTGGGCCTGCGGGCGGCTGGGCGTGGTGGCCCGGGAGCGCTCCTCGCGGAAGCCTCGTTTCACCGGCGGACCGGGGTGGTGCCGTTCATGCCGAAGCGAGCGGAGCACTGCTCGCCGGATCGGTTGTTCGCGTTCCACACGCAGATCCACATCGTGTAGCCGATGTCCGGGACGAAGCTCGTCTTCGCGGCGCCCACGGAGGCGCGGAAGGTGTACGTGATGCCGTCGCTGCGGGCGAGCTCGGCGACGCAGGTCTGGATCAGGGAGGTGTTGAGCACGCCCGCGAGCGAGCCGGAGCCGTTGTCGTCCAGCCAGGCGGAACAGGCGGCGGTGGGGCCGAGCCAGTCGGTGTCCGCCTCGGAGCCCTTGACCTGTGCCGGGTCGTCCCTGCCGTTGATGCCGCGGATCGATGACGAGGTGGGGCTGGGGGCGGCCGTTGAGGGTGCGGCGGTGGCCGTGCTCGGTGGGGTGGCCGTTTCGCCAGGCGGGGTGGTCGGGGGCTGGGTAGCGGGTTTGGCGGCAGCGAAGGTCGAGGGCCGCAGGCTCGGGGAGGGTGCCCGCGTGGTGCCGGCCGGGGCGGTTGAAGGCGGGGGAGAGGGTTCGGCGGTGGCGGTGGCGGAGATCGAGGCGCTCGGGCTCGCGGAGGGTCCTTGCGTCGTCCCGGCCAAGGGCTCGACGGCGACCTGCACGCCGCCGGACTCCTGCGCGTCGTGGTGCTGCGGGGAGGTGGACGGGCTGAGGACGAACACCGCGACCGCGCCGAGGGCGGTCGCCGCGGCGATCGGCAACAGGAACAGGTGCTTGCGCGGGCGGCGAGGTGATGCGAGGGGTGCGGGCCCGACGTCGGGGTTCGGGTCCGTGCTCGTATCCGGTGGCGGGACGGTCTCCAGCTTGCCGACCGGCGTTTCGGCGAACGCACGTCGAGCGCCGATGCGTGACATGACCTCGGGCGGCCAGGACGGGGGAGGGGCGAGCCGGTGCGTGCGCGTCGCCAGGACGATCTCGTCGGCGGTGGGGCGTGCGCCGGGGTCGGTGGCGAGACAGGGCCCGAGGAGGGCGGCGAGGTCGGCGTCCACGGCGCGCAGCGGCTCCACGTCGGGGACAGCGCCGGGCGTGCGACCCGAGGCGGCGTAGAGCAGGAGCGCCGCGAGCGAGTAGACGTCCGCGGGCGCTGCCACGTCCTCCTCCCCGGCCTGCTGTTCCGGTGCCGAGAAGCCCTGCGTTCCGTAGCTGCCACCGCTCTTGGTGAGCCTCGCCTGGTCCGCGGCGCGCGCGATGCCGAAGTCGATCAGCTTCACGCCGTCGCGCACCAGCATGACGTTGGCGGGCTTGATGTCGCGGTGCGCGATCCGGGACGCGTGTACGGCCCGCAGTTGAGCGGCCGTCTCGGCCAGTAGTAGCCACAGCGCCTCGGCGGGCAGCGGGCCGTGCAGCCGGACCGCCTCGTCCACCGTGAGCCCGGGGACGTACTCGGTGGCGAACCACGGGCGTTCCGGAGTGGCGTCGCTCGCCAGCACCCGCGGTCCGACTCCGAGCGGCACACGGTAGAGGATGCCGACCTCTCGTTCGAAGCGCTCGCCGGGGACCAGCCGCGGCCGGACGAGCTTGACAGCGGCGTAGCCCCTGTCCGAGACCCCGAGGTAGACCTCGCCCATGCCGCCGGTGCCGAGCAGGCCGATGATGCTGAAGCTGCCGATCTCCTGCGGATCGCCCGGACCGAGTGGTTCGGCGACCACGCTGTCGATCGCAGCAGCTCGCCGGCTGATCTCGCTCACGGCGGGCAGGCTATCGGGCAAGTCCACTCCGGACAAGCGGAGTTGGTGGTTCCGCAAGCTCGGCACGCCGCATGCTCGCAGGAGGACTGGTCCTCCCGGTGCGCTCATACACTGGCGCGACCCGAGGCGGAGGTATGTGAGATGGCGTACGAAAACTTCCCACCCCAGATGCTGCCGCCGGGCAGTCCTTCCGGCAGAGTGCCCTCGGCGCCACCCGGGACGATCTTCGTGCTTGGCCCGGAGGGTGGGTACGCCGTGCCGCCGCGCCGGTACACCTTGCTGTTCGGGCGCGACCGCGAGGACGTGCACGTACCGGTCGGTGTCGACGACCCGACCGTCAGCCGCCGGCATGGCGTCTTCACCTGCGCCGGCGCGGACGGCGACTGGTGGCTGGTCAACACCGGCAATCTGCCGATCGAACTGCCCGACGGCGTGCTGATGCTCACCAGCCACAAGCGGATCATCGGGCCCGGGTACACCCCGCTGGTGATCAACTCGTCCAAGCGGCGGTCCCACCTGGTGGAGGTCCGCGTCGTGGACGGGGACGACCTGCACCCCCGTTCCACGAGCAGCGCCGATACCGCGGCCCCCGAGACGGTCTACCTGCTCTCCCTGCAGGAGCGGCTGGTGCTCACCGCGCTCGCCCGGCGCTACCTGGAGGGCCAGGACGCCTTCCCGCTCCCGTCGGCCTGGGAGGAGACCGCCCGGCTGGTCAACGCCTCGCCCCACGTGACCAAGTTCTGGACCCACAAGTCGGTCGCCAACACGGTCGAGGACGTGCGCGAACGGCTGCGCCGACGGGGCGTGCGCGGACTGACGCGCGACGAGGTCGGCGAGCCGGTCGGCTCGACGCTCAGCGTCAACCTGATCAGGGAACTGCTGAAGACGGCGACGCTGAACGCCCAGGACTTGGAGTTGCTGGCCGATCGGGGCTGACGCGTTTCTCAGGCCTCCGTCTCGGGCGCGGCTTCGGCGTTGTGGTTGTAGGTGACGTGCATGGTGCCGTGTTCCACGGCGAAGACGGCTGCCTGGTCCTCGGCCGAGTTCTGCTGGCGCGGTTGGGGCTGCGGCTGCTCGGGGTGATGCTTCGTGTTCGTCACGTGGTTGTTGTCGCCCACGATGAAGGTGCCGGAGACGTCTCCGGCGTGGATGGTACCGGGGGTGGATTCCGTAGGCATGGTTGGCCTTTCTCGGTTGGTCCTGTGGAGGTCAGCCTCCGCAGTGGGTTTTCAGGCTCTGCAAGGCCGAGTTATACGCCGACGCCTGGCTTTCCGTGTCGATCGTGGCACCGGACGGATGGTTCCGAAACGAGCGGAACTGGTTCTCCTCCTGCTGGCTAGCGGTCAGAAGGCCCTTGAGGTCGGATACCACGGATCCGTCCCGCGCTTGCGATAGGGCTCCCCGCAACGTGGACTCGCTGGCGCGCAGGTCTTTGAGGATGATGTCGATACGGGATTTCACCGTGCTGTCGTCGGGAACGGTGGAGGTCCGTCGTGAGTTGTACGCGGCTACGGCGTTGTTGTACGAGTCGAGGGCGCTGTGAACGGCGGTCAGGTCGGTGTTGTGCTGCTGGATCTCTTTTCCCAATTCCGGTGCCACCGTTGCGCACACGGGATCGACGGGGTCCGGTGTGACGACGGGGGCAGGGATCGGCGGCTTGGGGGTGTAGACCGGCCGGGTCGGGATCGGTGGGTAGGTGGGCTGGGCCGGCTTGGCCAGGTTCGACTGGTTCTGGGTGTAGACCATGGCGCCCACGCCGAGTACGGCTGAGGCGCCGACCACGCAGGCGACGGCGAGGGCTACTCCGGCCTTGGCAGCCACTGCGCCGGCGGTGGTGACCGCGTGGCCCGTGCTGGACGTGGTGGTGGCGCTCGCGGCGTGCGGATGGTGCGCCCCCGAGAGGTCGATTCGGTGCGGCGCCGCCTGCGAGGGGGAGTGTGCGCCGGCCACATGGCCCCCGGGCGGGGGCTGTTGGGCGGACTGGGACAGGTCGATCACGTGCGGTGTACCCGGCGGGTGCACGGGCGCCGGAGCGCCGGAGGCGGGGACGGGGTGGGTGACGGCCGGTGGTTGGACGACCGGGTGGGTGACGGCCGGTGGCTGGACAACGGGGTGGGTGACGGCGGGTGGCTGGACAACGGGGTGGGTCACGGCCGGTGGTTGGACGACCGGGTGGGTGACCGTCGGCGGCTGGACGACGGGGTGGGTGACGGCCGGTGGTTGGAACACAGGCTGGGTGACCGTCGACGGGCTGACCACCGGGTGCGTGATCAGCGGGGACTGGCCGATGGCGTGTGCCGTGGTGGCCGGGTCGATCGGCGGCACGGCGGTGATCACCGTCGTGGCGGCCTGGTGGGCCACCGAGTGCGCTTGCAGGGCGGCGAGTTCCTGCCAGAGCGCCCCCGCCTCCAGCACCAGGGTCGTCGTCAGTGCCGCCCGGCCGATCGCCTTGCGGCGGGTGCGCGCCTCCCCCAGGAAGAACTCCTCGCCCGTGCGGTCTCCCGCGCTCTTCGCGGCGGCCCAGCCGGCTCCGAGGAGGCTGCCCCACGCGTCGAACTGCCGGGAGAGCGCCAGTTTCGGCGAGGCGGCACGGGCCAACTCCACGCCGAGCTGCGCCTGTCCGCTGCTCTCCGCTCCCAGTACCGCGACGTCCAGGGCCTGGAAGTGGGCCGCGACCTCGTCCGGGGTGGTCTCCCGCGACTGGACCCACGCGGTGAGCGCCCGGCAGAGCGGCGCGGCGGGGTACTGCGTCATCCGGCTCTTGAGCACGCACTCGGCGACGTCCGGCGGACACCCGTAGCCGGTTTCCGAGGCGACCAGCAGGCCGTGCCGCACCAGCCCGCTGGCGAGCGCGTCGCTGTCCGTCCGGCTGAGCAGGGTGTTGAGCTGCCGGGCGGCCAACTCGGCGCCGGAGAGCGAGCCGAGCAGGTACAGCAGGTCGCGCTCCTCCGGCCGGAGCCTGTTGAGCAGCGCGGGAAGGAGCGCGGGGAGATCGGCGATGCCCGGCAGGCCCTTGCCGGTCGCGGCCGACAGGGCGATGCGCCGCAGTCGGAGCGGATTGCCGTGCAGGGCGTCGCACAGCGCCGTCACGGTCCGCGCCTCGTCGGGCTGCAGCGCGCGGGCCAGGACCGTCTGGACCAGGACCACCCCTGCCGGGGCCGCCAGTCCGTCGAGTCGGATCGGGTGGACGCCGGTGACCGACGACCGGCGCTGCGAGGTGAAGACGAACGTGGAGTGCTCGGCCAGGTCGAAGAGCCGGTGCAGGTCCTTCTCGTCGAGTCCCGCGTCGTCCAGGTAGATCCGCAGCCGCAGGGTCTTCAGGTGCTCCTTCAGCACCTCCAACGACGGCTTGTAGTTCGGTGCGTCGAAGCTGATGTCGAAGATCGCCTGCGCGAGGTCGTCGGCCGTCCGGCCGCCGGCTTCGATGTAGGCCGCGCCCTCGGGCCCGCGCGGCAAGGTGCGGGCGAGGTGGCGCAGCAGCGCACTCTTGCCGACCCCGGAGGCGCCCCAGATCTGCACCAACTGGCGTGCCCCGATGGCCTGTTGCAGTGCCTGGAGCTCCCGTTCCCGGCCGATCGGCGGATCGGCGGCGGAACGCGGCAGGTGGGAGATCGGCTGACGCTTGACCGGGTTGGGCGGAGGCCCCGCGTTCACGGTGATGGCCGAACCGTGTCCGGTGGTGATGTTCAGGTTGGTCACGGTGTTCCGGTTGCCGACGATCATCGTTCCGGACACGTCGCCCGCCCGGATTCGCGTGGAACCGTCCGGAGCACCGTTGTTCTCTGGCATCTGTTTCTCCGGTCCTCTCCAACGCTCGGGTTCCGGCACTCGGTCATGCTGGCGCCGACCCGTCGTCGGAACCCGGCGCTTTTACCTGTTTGGTGAGATCGGCCGTGAACCGGCCGGTTCGGCCGCGGCGGCGATCCGGGCGAGGTGGTCCAGGTCGAGGATCGTGATCCTGCGGTAGCCCGTGACGACCGCGCCCGACTCCCGCAGGGCCCGCAGGGCCTTGTGGATCGACGACTCCGCGGCGCCGACCAGCGTGGCCATCTCCGGCTGCGACAGCGGGAGATGGGCTTCGTTGCGGCCGGGGCGCCCGTAGGTGACGGCGAGGTGGTGCAGGATCCTGGCCAGCCGCCCGAGCACGTCGCAGCCGGTGAAGTCGACGATCCGGCTGGTCGCCGTGCGCAGCTTGGCCACCACGCTCGCGTTGAGTGCGAGCCCGATGGCGGGGTGCTGCTTCGTGCACGCCAGCAGTTCGGTGGGCAGGATGTAGCGGGCCAGCACCCGGCCGCAGGCGGTCACGGTGCCGATGCGCGGCTGACCGTCGATCCCGGCGAACTCCCCGACGAGGTCCCCGGCCATCCGTACGGCCAGCAGTGCGTCCCGACCGTCCTGTGCGTGCGCGGTGACCTTCACCGTGCCGCCGATCAGGAGCAGCGAGAAGTCCGAGGTGTCGGCCTCGCGGATGGTGATCTGACCGGCCGGGTAGGCCACGCCGTGGCCGAGCTCCAGCAGGACTCGGCGATCGGCCTCGCCGACCCGGCCGAGCAGCCCGGTCGTCGGCCAGTAGGCCTCGGCCCCGCGCATCCGTGTGTTGCTCATCGGTCACTCCTCCTCCTCGTCCGGCCGAAGCCGGACAAGCCGTATTAGTAGCCGGTTTACCCGAGGACCCCTCCTCTACGTTCTGGTTAACCATCGTGTCGGCACCGGGAATTCGGTGCCGACGGCAGATCGATCCTCGAACTGCCGGCCCTCGTCGTGATCGCGGAGGGAATGTGAATCCGAGGTACGAGTACCGAGCTCTGCTGGCGTGCGACATCGCGGGTTCCGCGGGCCGCGGTCAGCAGCGGCTGCAGGAGATCCGCGGCGTGCTGCGGTCCGCGCTGTTCGGCGCCCTCGGCGTCGCGGAGCTGGACCGGCGGGACTTCGCGTACGTGGACACCGGCGACGGCTGCCGGCTCGTCGCCCCGGCCGGGTTGCCCAAGGCCGGACTGCTGGTCCCGCTGCTGCCGGAGCTGGGCGCGCGGATCCGCGAGCACAACCGGCACGCCGGCCCGGACTCCCGGCTGCGGGTACGGGCCGCCGCGCACGCGGGGGAGGTCCGGCTCGATCCGGACGGCACGGTCTCCGGCACCCCGTTCGAGGCGCTCGCCCGGCTGCTCGACTCGCCTCCGTTGCGGCATGCGCTCCTGGACGGTCCGGACGGCGCCCCGGTGGCCGCGGTGCTGTCGCAGCACTACTACGAGGAGACGGTCGGGCACGGCTACGAGGGGCTCGAAGCCGGTGCCTTCACCGCGGCCGAGGTCCGGGTCAAGGAGTACGCCGCACGGGCCTGGCTCTGGTACCCGGGCAGCCCGGTCGGGCCGCACGGCGGTCCCGGCCCGGAATCCGGCTCCCGCGAGCGGCCTGCGGAAGCCGAGCCGCGGATCGTGGAGCAACTCGTCCAAGCCACGGGGAACGGCACGGTCTTCGCCGTCGGCCGAGGTGGCCAGCACATCCACTACAACGAAGGGGGCTGAAGCGCCGATGAACCAGGAACTCGCCGAGCTGGCCGCGAGCGGAGCCACCGCTCTGGTGTCCGCGATGGGCACCGATCTGTGGAACGAGGCGAGGCGACTGATGAGCGGCGTCATCGCCCGGGCCCACGGCAGCCGCCGCAGGGAACTGTCCGTCGCGCTGGAGCGGGGGTCGACCGTCACGAGGGGAGCGGTCGACGCCGCGGCCGTGGACTTCTGGACCGAGGCCCTGTTCCAGTTGCTCGACCGGGACCCGGCTCTCGCCCAGGACGTCATAGCTCTGGCGACGCTGCGGACCGCGCAACGGCCGGACGTCGTGGTCCAGGTCAACTCCGCCACCGGTTCCGGTGAGGTGTTCGCGGTGCAGCACGGTGACCAGCACTTCGCCTCGGGGCCGAGGTCCCGCGATCGTGAGGAGCGGCCGTGAGCGGGGGAGACGGCCGGCGGGACGGCCTGACGGACGGCTGGGTGCGGGCGGGGCTGCTCGCAGCCGTCGTCATCGGGGCCTTCGCCGAGGTCGGCACGCCGCACCGGCACTACGGCTGGCTGGTGAACGCGTTCGCCCTCGCGGCGGTGGGTGTCGTCGGCGCGGCGGCCGCACTGGGGTCCGAGGCCGCCGCGCCGCCCGCCCGGCAGCGGGACCGGCCCGAACGGGGGCCCCGGCCCGACGCGACGGCGCCGGTCTGCCGCTTCGTCGCGGCACCGGCGGTGTCGACGGCCCAGCCCGGCAGGCCCCGGCCGTTCCTGCGCGAGAGGCCGACCGACCTGAGCGTGCCCCGCTTCGGCGAAGGCGCGCGGGCACAGGGCTATCCCTGGCTGCTGCCGGAGCGCACGGTGCAGAACGGCATCGCCGCCGACGAAGCCACGGTCGGTGCCCTCACCATCCGCGCCGCCTCCGTCGTCGGGCCCGGCCACCGCTGCGGCCAGCCCGCCGAGCCGCGACAGGACTCCTACCGGATCGGGCGGAGCCCGGACAGCCGGTACGCGATCGTGGCCGTGGCCGACGGCCTGTCCAGCGCGGCCTGGTCCGACATCGGGGCCACCGCGGCCTCCAGCCAGGCCGTCACCCTGCTGCGCGAGCAGATCGAGGCGGTCGGCTTCGACCGGCTCGACGTCAAGGCGCTGTACGGGCGGGTCGCTGAATCGATCGCCGCGCACGCGGCCGGACGCGGCGTCGGCACCTCGCACCTGGCGACCGTGCTGATCACCGCGGTGATCGCCGAGCCGGACGTGAACGGCGTGGCGCGGGCATGGGTCGGCTGGCTCGGTGACAGTTCGGCCTGGACACTCGACCCGCGCGTCCCGCTGTGGCAGTTCTCCGCAGGCGAAGCCAAGGACCGCGCGGCCGTGGTGGTCTCGAACGAGGTCGCCGGCCGACTGCCGGACACGCCGCACCTGGCCGTGGACGGTTACGTCACCCTGGCGGCCGGTGCCGCCCTCGCCCTGGTCACGGACGGGATCGGCGACGCGTGGGCGGACCGGGCGGGCAACGTCAACGAGTACTTCGCGAACGCCTGGCGCTCGCCGGTCCCGGCCACCCGGTTCACCGCCGACGTCGGCTTCGACGCACCGCAGTGCCTCGACGACCGCACCGCCGTCGTGGTGTGGAACGGCAGCGGGACATGACCGACTCCGATCCCGTCGCCGGCGTCGGCGCCCCGGCGGTGGACCCGCGGGGCTGGGCGTTGCCGAGGACCGTGGGCCTCGGCGATCTCGGACCGCTCGCCGAGCCGATCTCCGAACACAACGGCCAGGCCGTCGCCGTACGGCCGCTGACGGACCATCCGGGCTGGCTGGCCAAGCTCTACCGGCCCGGCCCGCACCAGGAGGACGGCCACCGGATCGACCTGCTGATCTCGGCTCCGGACGCGCTGCCGGAGGCGGAGCGGGCGACCCTGTACGCCGGGACGTGCTGGCCCGCGGCCCGGATCCACGAGCCCGGCAACCCGGCCGTCGGGTGCGTGATCCCGATGGCGCCCGAGCAGTACCGTTCCGAGCTGCGGCGCGGAAAGTTCAGCGAGCGCCGGTTCCTGGAGATCGACTGGCTGGCGAAGTCCGACGAGTCGATCCGGGGCGTCGGCCTGCCGTGCCCCGGCTTCGAGGGCCGACTGGCTGCCTGCCGCCGGCTGACGGAGCTCGCCGCGATCCTGGAGGGCCTGGGCCTGGTCTACTCGGACTGGTCGTTCTCCAACGCCTTCTGGAGCCCGGAGGGGCGTTCCGTCTACCTGATCGACGTCGACGGCTGCCAGCCGAAGAAGATGCCCGACATCCACCAGCCGAACTGGGCCGACCCGCTCACGCCGCCGGGCTCCGACGCGGACCAGTACACCGACCGCTACCGGCTCGCCCTGCTCGTCGCCAAGTGCCTGACCGGCAGGCGCGACGCGAGCACCTTCCACGGCGTCGCCGCGTCCCACTGGCTGAACCAGCCCGCCGCCTCCGAGGTCCTGCTGGACATGCTGCTCGCGACCGACCGGGAACGGCGGCCCGCGGCCGCCCAGTTGAACCAGGCGCTGAACAACGGGCCCTACCTCAGGGCCGTGCCGCGTCCGACACGTACGCCGCTGCCCCAACTGCCCCCGACGCAGCCGACGCTGGTGCTTCCGCAGCCCGTGCCGCACACGACCCAGGAGCCCCCCGCCGCCACCTGCATCAGCACGGTCGAGGAGAAGCAGAAGTCCGAGACCGGGTGGATCTGGGTGCTCGCCTTCGTCGTGATCCTGGTCATCGTCATCGTCATCGCCTCCAACCACTAGCTCAGAGGTGCACACAATGTCACTCTGCCTGCCCACCTACGTGGTGATCGACGCCTCCTCGTCGATGAAGCCGCACGAGGCAGTGCTCAACGCGACCCTCTCGCGTCTGCACTACAACCTGGCGACGAATCCGCGCGTCTCGGAGTTCGCCAGGGTCAGCGTGGTCGCCTTCTCCACCGACGTGCACGTGGTGATCCCGATGTCGGACATGGAGCAGGTCCCGAGCATGCCCGAAGTGATCTGCGGCGGGGGCACCGAGTACGGCAAGGCCTTCGACCAGTTGCGGCAGAGCATCGAACAGGACGTCAGCAGCCTGCGGGCGCAGCAGTACAGCGTGCTGCGGCCGGCGGTCTTCTTCCTGACCGACGGCGCCCCGACCGACGCGAGGTGGCAGGACTCCTTCCGCACGCTGGTGGACCGGAACTGGCCGCGCCACCCGCACGTGATCGCCTACGGCTTCGGCGCCGCCAGGCGCGACGTGCTGAAGGAGGTGGCGACCAAGGCGCTGTTCATCGCCGACGGTTCGGACACCGAGTCGGCGCTGAGCGGGGCGATCACCGGCCTGCTCAACACCCTGATCGCCTCCTCGCAAACCGGTCAGATGCACATCGCCACCGACGTCAAGGGCTTCGAGTACGTGCAGGTCGCCCAGGAATACGTGGACTGAGCGTGGACACCGACCCGCGTACCACGGCGCCCCGGGCGCTGAGGGCCTCCGCCGGGCTGTCCGTGCTGGCCGCGGTGCTGCTCGCCTGCGGCGGCGTGGTCGAGGTGGCGGGCCATCTCAGCGGCCCCCCGACGAACGGGGGCGGAGGCGGCTCGTACCCGGCGACGCCGGTGCCGGTACAACCGGCCCCGACCCCGACCCCGACCCCGGCCCCGACCCGGACCCCTGAGGTCTCCTCGCCCGCCGCGGCGCCGTCGCCGAGTTACCCGCTCTCGGCCTCACCCACCCAGTTGCCCGAGCCGACGACCGCCCCCACCACCCCCACCACATCGGCGTCTCCTTCGGAGCATCCTCCAGGGAAAGGGGCATCCCGGACGAAGGCTCCGGTGACGAGGAACGCCGCCCCGTAGCTGCGATACCGGCGCGGCCACTGAGGGGCCGAGCAGCACGGGCAGCCGGCAGGCGGGCCGGGGAGTGGGGCGGGGGGTGCCGCTGATGGTGGCGCCGTCACCCGAACGCAGTCGCTTCGGGTCCTCGCGCGGCCCCGGAGTCGCCCGGAAGGCGGCTCCGGGGCGCCTCCTCAGGGCGGACCTGCCGTGGCGTCGGCGGTGCCGGGGCGTCGTTCCGGTGGTTTCCGCGGGGCTCGACGCGGGGTCTCGCCTCTCGCCGCGCGGGGGTGCGCACCTCCGCCCCGTCGGTCGGCTGCGCCATCCGGGTAGGCCTCGGCGGGCGGGGTCGGCGGCCCGGGCGGGGGTCTTCGGGGAGGGGCGCGAGGGCCGGGGGCTCGCGCCGAAGCCGTCGTCGCGGGGGCCTGCGGTCGACCGGTGGGCGGCGGTGCTCGGTGCGCGGAGGTGGCTGTTTCGAGACGCCGGACGAACGGCACTTGACGGTGGGTCAGTCGAGGAGGCGACCGGGCGGATCCTCGCTCGACCCGGCTCGTCGGGGGGCCGGTCGGGAGGGCCGGAACCGGCCGCCGGGGCGGTGATCGGGCGGCCGTGTCCGGGGTCCCTTCGCATGCCGAGGACCGTTCGCGGTTGCCGTCCAGAAGCTGCGAGCCGGGGCGTCAGGCGGATACTGGAGATGTGAGAACGGCTCTGGCAGGCACATCCCTGACGTGCCCGCCGCTTAGGGCTGTCTCACGGCAACGGCAGTCTCTGTCGTGCTCCCCGGGTCCGCGCCGTCGGCGTCGGCCGTGGACGTGCGGCGTGCCAATGCAAGGGAAGAAATGGAGTCGTGATGAGTTACTTCAACCGCAGGGACCGCGGTCGCGGACGTGAACGTGACCGTCGCCGCCGTCGCCACGGCCGCCGTCGTCGGTTTGGCTTCTGGTGACAGATAAGGGCGGTCCGGGCTGTGCTTAACAGCCCGGCATGACACCCATCCCTGGGGCCGGCGGTATCACCGCCGGCCCCTCATCCTGAGTGGGGTTCCTCCATGCACGGTGCGACGCCCATGGGGGGTCCGGAGGACCGGGCAGCCGACCGGGCCATCGACCAGGGGCCGGTGGCGGACTCGCCCGTCATCTCGTTGCGCGAGCTGTTCCGGCGGTTCTGGCCGTGGGTCCGACCGGACGTGCGCTGGCTGCCGCTGAGCGCGGTGCTGCTCGTTCTCGGCGCCTTCGGCGAGGTCGTCTCGGTCTGGATGTTCAAGGACCTGATCGACGAAGTCCTGGTGCCGCGGCACTTCGCCGAATTCTGGCCGCTCGGCGGCACGATGCTCGCCGCGGCCGCGGCGGCGGCGCTGTTCACCTTCGCGGGCACCTACACCGGCACCTGGATCGCCGAGCGGTACCTGCTCCGGCTCCGGACCGGCACACTGGCCCATCTGCACACCCTGCCGCCCGACACCCTGGAGACCCGCTGGCGCGGTGACCTGGTGGCCCGGATGACCGCCGACATCGCGACGATCGAGCAGATGGTCGCGACCGGCCTGGTCGAGGGCGCGGTGGCCTCGACCAGCCTGGTGCTGTTCGCCGGCGCGGCGTTCTACCTGAGCTGGCCCCTCACCCTGGCGGCGCTGATCGTCGCGCCGCTGTTCATCTTCACCACCGGCTTCTTCGGGCGCCGCATCCGCATCCGGGAGCGGCAGGTCCAGCGCCGCGCCGGCGGCGTCACCGCGCTGCTGGAGGAGACGCTGCGCAACGTGGTGGTCACCCGCACCTGCGGCCAGGAGGAGCGCGAGGTCGAGCGGGTGCACCGCGAGGGCAAGGCCCTGCTGGACGCCGAGCTCTCCGCCGCCCGGATGTCCGACCTCTACCAGCCCCTCCTCAACGTCCTCCAGATGCTCGCGGGGCTGGTCGTGGTGGGCGTCGGCGCGCTCCAGGTGATCCGCGGCGAGCTGAGCCTGGGTGGTCTGCTCGCCTTCGCCGCCTTCATGGCGCAGCTGTTCGAGCCGATCCAGCAACTCGCCGGGCTCGTCCCGCTCGCGGGCGCGGCCTGCGCCTCGGGCGAACGCCTGCTGGAGATCCACGACCTGTCCAGTCCGGTCCGGGAGAGCCCCGCCGCGCGGGACGCCGGCGCGGTCCGCGGCCGGGTCTCCTTCGAGGGCGTCCACGTCGCCTACCCCGGCAGTTACGACGCCCCGGTGCTGTCCGACGTCAGCTTCGACGTCAGCCCCGGCAAGGTCCTGGCCGTCATCGGCCCCAGCGGCAGCGGCAAGTCCACGCTCGCCAAGCTCCTGGTCCGCTTCCTGGACCCGCAGGCCGGTACCGTCCGCCTCGACGGCGTCGACATCCAGGACCTGACCATCGCCTCGCTGCGCGGGGCGATGAGCTTCCTGCCCCAGCAGGCGCAGCTCTTCCACGCGACCATCCGGGACAACATCGCCTACGGCAGGCCCGACGCCCCGCAGGACGACATCGAACGCGCCGCCCACAGCGCGGGCGCCCACGGCTTCATCACCGCGCTGCCGCAGGGCTACGGCACGGTCATCGGCGACGAGGGCTTCCAGCTCTCCGGCGGGCAGGCCCAGCGCGTCGCCATCGCCCGGGCCTTCCTGCGCGGCGCGCCGGTCCTCGTCCTGGACGAACCCACCACCGGCCTGGACCCGAAGACCGTCCAGCAGCTGATCCCCCCGCTGCGCCGCCTGATGGCGGGCCGCACCACGATCCTGATCACCCACGACCCGGCCTTCCTCCCGTTGGCCGACCACGTCCTCACCCTCCAGCCGCCGGACGCCCCGCGCCCCCGCTTCGCGGGATCGGCCGCCGGGCGCCCGGAGGCCGTCGCGGTGAACGCGTCCGAGGCACGGCTTCCCGGTGAGCGGGGCCACGGGCCCGGGTGACCTTCGCCCCCACCCGAACGGCCGGGGTCCGCAGGCTGCGGACCCCGGCCGTTCGAGTGCGTGCGGTCAGGAGACGACGATGGTGGTCCGCAGGTAGTAGACGAACGGCGGGCAGGCCGAGCCGCGGTCCGGGAAGGCGCACCGCCAGATCCAGGTGATGTCGCTCGTCCCGGCGGTGGCCGGGCTGAAGGTCGCGTGCGTGGTGTTGTCGGGGTCGGTGCTGCCCGAGGTCTGCGGCAGCACCGAGGGCGCGGTCGTCGCCGGGACGGAGGACAGCCAGGTGACGGTGCTGTCGCGGTAGGGCGGCAGGTCGATCTGGACCACGTCACCCGGGTGGACCTGCACGGTCTGGCCGTTGGAGGCGACGCCGAGGACCACGACGTCGTTCAGGGCCGGCCGTGCCGGGGCCGCTGCGGCGGTGGTGACGGTGCCGGCGGTCAGGGCGAGGACGGCGGCGGGGGCTGTCAACAGCCTCAGGATCTTCATGGCACTCCCGGTACTCGAAGGTTCACGGAAACGGAGGTTCGCGCAGAACGGCGGTGCAGGGTGCGGAGGTTCCGGCCTCCCGTCTATCCGGTGCGGGCGGCCCGGCCGATGGCGCTTAGCCGCCCGGGAGGGAAACCTCCGGCCAAGGATGTCCACATCTGCCGCTTCCGGCAAGGAGAGTGACGATCCGTCAGGCACTCGTCACTCCGAGCCGCCGAGGCCCCGGCCCCCGGGCCGTCAGTCCCGGCGGCGGGCCGCCATCCAGACGTAGACCAGGATCCCGGCGAACAGGAACAGCACGCCCTGGTAGACGGCCGCGTAACCGGCGCCGGCCACCAGCCACAGGGAGAAGCCGAAGGCGCCCAGGCCCAGCACCGCGTCCCGGGCGAGCCGGCCCCCGGAGACCTTGTCGGGCATGCCGCGCACCAGCCAGTACAGCTGCGCGGCGGTGGAGAGCAGGTACGGGACGGTCGCGGTGAAGGTGGTGACCAGCACCAGGATTTCGAACGCGCCCTTGGCACCGGTGGCGAAGTTGAGGATGGTCAGCACCGAGGCCAGCGCGACGCTGGTCACGACGCCGAACACCGGGACGCCGCGCCGCTCCT
Source organism: Kitasatospora sp. NPDC056731 (assembly GCF_040687675.1). NCBI lineage: Bacteria > Bacillati > Actinomycetota > Actinomycetes > Kitasatosporales > Streptomycetaceae > Kitasatospora > Kitasatospora sp. NPDC056731. Next base: position 145,337 of record NZ_JBFBNR010000011.1, on the reverse strand, counting down.
TGGCGAAGGCGGCCGGGAACAGCCCGTCCTTGGCGGCCGCGTACGGCGCCTGGGCGGCCAGCAGCGTCCAGCCGTTGAGCGCGCCGGTCATCGAGACGAGCGCGGCGACGGCGATGGCCGTGCCGCCCCACGTGCCGCCGAACATGGCGTCCACGGCGTCCGAGAACGGCGCGGTGGAGTGGATCAGCCGGTCGTGGGCGACGGTGCCGAAGACCGCGAGCGTGCCCAGCAGGTAGACCACCGCCGCACCGGCCGTGCCGAGCACGCTGGCCCGCCCGACGTTGCGCTCCGGATCGCGGACCTGGCCGGCGCTCATCGCGGCCGACTCCACGCCCAGGTAGCTGAAGAGCAGGATGGCCGCGGCCGCCGTCATCCCGCCGGCCCAGCCGTGCCCGGTGGCGTCGAAGGGGCCCAGGTTGCGCGCGTCGAAGAAGCCCAGGCCGCCCACCGAGACCAGCAGCAGCGGGATGAACTTGAGGACGGTGGAGACGAGTTGGACGGCGCCGACGTAGCGGGTGCCGGCCAGGTTCGCCAGCGCGGGCAGCCACTGGAAGGCCATCGCGGCGGCGATGCTGAGCCCGACGGAGTGGCCGACGGGCAGCAGCACGTCGAGATAGCCGACGGCGGCGACCGCGAGCGCGGCGTTGCTGACCCAGGTGGTGATCCAGTACGACCAGGCCGACAGGAACCCGGCGAAGTCCCCGAAGGCCTCCCGGGCGTAGACGTAGGGCCCGCCGGTGCGCGGGTTGCGGCGCGCGAGCTGCCCGAAGACGAGCGCGAGGGCGATCGCGCCCACGGTCAGGACGACGAAGGAGACCAGGCTGACCGTCCCGTAGGGGGCCACGGCGGCGGGGATCATGAAGATGCCGCCGCCGATGATGTTGCCCATCACCAGGGCGGTGGCGGTCGGCAGGCCGAAGCGGCCGCCCTTGCGGGGTGTCGCGGTGACCGCTTCCGGCGTCTCCGGCGGGCTCGGTCGGGTCGCCTGCCGGGGTGCGGCCGGGCTGGTCTGCATGAGGGTGGTGCGCCTTTCGTGGTCCTGCTCGTGCTCGGTGGAGCCACCGTTCATGCTCGAACCGGGTGGCGCTCTGTACCAAATCGATGGGATTTGTTCAGTCGGCCTGGCATGTCACCGCAAGACTTGCGGTCCCGCGCCGGTCGGACGGGCACTCGTCCTGCGCCGGTCGGACGGGCGCTCGTCCAGTGCCGGTCGGACGGGCGCTCGTCCAGTGCCGGTCCGGCGCGGCCGTTCGGCGTGCGGCCGGGTGACCGAGGGCGTTCACCCGGGGGAGGGATGTCGTCACCCGGATGCCTCAGCCGGGTTGCGGCGTGCCGCGGCGCGTGCGCGTTCGTGTGCAAACGTTGGCCCGGCGCCTCCCCGTGGGGCGTCGCCCAGCCTGCGGGCGGTCGACGTGGCCGGTCGGGGGCGCGGGTCAGAGGACCAGAGACGAACTAGGGGACAGTAGATGTCGCTTCGTGGGAAGATCCGCAAGATCGCGGTGATCGTGGCCGTGACGGGTGCCGCCGTGGTGGCCGTGCCGACCTCGGCCATGGCGTTCGGCCACGCGCCGGTGCCGTCCGCCGGGCAGGGCCTGGAGTCCGGTTCGGCGGGTGTCGGCCTGTTCGGCCCGCACGCCAACTGGTTCAACTACCACGAGCACAGCGAGGGCTGATCCGTCCGAGCTCGGAGCCCGGGGGCCGCTGTGGGCCTCCGGGCTCACGGCTGTCCGCGCGGCGGTCCGAGCAGGTCAGGCGGGCAGAGCGGGGGCGGCGGCCCGCTCGCGCAGTTCCTTCAGTACGGCGATGTCCATCGCGTGCCCGGTGCCGTCCCCGCCGTGCTTGCGGTCCGGGGTCTCCACCAGCAGTGGGACACCGGCCGTCTCCGGGTGCTCGAACAGCTCGCGGAACGGTTCCGCGCCGATCATCCCGGCGCCGATGTTGGCGTGCCGGTCCTTGCGCGCGCCGACGACGTCCTCGGAGTCGTTGGCGTGGATCAGCCGCAGCCGGCCCGGCCCGGCGGCCGACGCCAGGGCGTCCAGCGCGGCCGTCACCCCGCCCGGTACGGCCAGGTCGTGCCCGGCGGCGAAGGCGTGGCAGGTGTCCAGGCAGACGCCGACCTTCGGGTGCCCGTCCAGCGCCTCGACGTACTCGGCGAGCTCCTCCAGCCGGGAGCAGAGCGAGCTGCCCTGGCCCGCCGTCGGCTCCAGCAGCAGCCAGGGCGCGTCCTCGCCGAGGGCGTCCAGTTCGTCCAGCAGCGGCCGCACGTCGGCCCGGACCTGTGCCATCGCCTCGGCCCGCCGGGAGCCGCCGCCGGGCGCCGTGCCGACCGCCGAGCCGGTGTGCAGGACGACGCCCAGTGCGCCGATCGCGTGGCCGCGGCGCAGCGAGTGCCGCAGCGAGTCGGCCGAGCGCTCGCGGGTGGCCGGGTTGTCCGAGCCGAAGTTGATCAGGTACGGCGCGTGCACCCAGGCGGGGAGTCCCTGCTCGGCGCAGGCCGCCCGGAACTCCTCGTCCTGCGCGGGGTTGCCCGGCGGAGTGGCCCAGCCGCGCGGGTTGGCCACGAACACCTGCACGGTCTCGGCGCCGACCCGGCGCGCGTACGCCAGCCCCGTGCCGGCCAGCCCGCGGGCGGCCACCGGGACGTGCGCGCCGACCGGGTTGCGGAGGGTGCCGAGGGGCGCTGCGGGTGCGGTGGTCATGGCCCCGAGGATGTCACGCCGCCGGCTGGCGGTGGCACGCGGCCCGGCCGGCGGTGCCGGGGGCGGTCCGGGGGCGTGCCGTGCCGTGCCGTGCGGAGCGGTTCGGAGCGGTTCGGAGCGCGCCGCGCCGTACGCGCCACGCCGGGCCGTCCCACCACCGGCCGACGCCCCGTCAGTCCCGCAGCCCAGCCCTGGTGGCGGGCCCACCCGGCGGCCCATAGCGTCGAGTCGGCCGCACCCACCGGCCGTCACTGCCCAAGCACACCGTGTAAGAACAGACACCGCGTACCTAGCGCGCCGCCCGGCAGGCTCCGGCCGCACCCCGGCGAGCGCGCCGGAAAGAACAGGTCACCACTCATGCCCACGCGACGGGTCCACCACTTCGCCGCGGCCACCGCCGCCGCCACCGCCCTGACCACCGTCCTCGCCACCCTGGCCGCCGCGCCCGCGGCCCACGCCGCCGACGGCCTGCACGTCGTCCAGCCGGGCGAATCGATTCAGCAGGCCGTCGACGCCGCCCTCCCCGGCGACACCGTCCAACTGCTCGCCGGCACCTACCCCGGCAGCGTCCGCATCACCACCCCGGGCCTCACCCTGCGCGGCGCCGGCGCGGACAGCGTGATCACCCCCGGGGACGGCACCGAGAACGCCTGCGCCACCGCCGGACACGGCCTCTGCGTGGACGGCACCGAGGCGGCCCCGCTGCCGGACGTCACCATCGAGACCCTCGCCGTCACCGGCTTCCGCAAGAACGGCATCGACGCCAGCGGCACCACCGGCCTGACCGTGCGCGACACCTACGTCCACGACAACGCCCAGCAGGGCATCAGCCAGGAGATCTCCACCCGGGCCCGGATCGTCGGCAACCGCGCGACCCGCAACGGCCAGTCCGGTGTCTTCCTCGCCAACTACGCCTACCGCGAGGGCGGCGCGCCCGACACCGGGGGCACCGTCGTGGAGGGCAACGAGCTGACCGAGAACCGGGTCGGCGTCACCGTCCGCCGACTGCGCGGGCTGGCCGTCCAGGACAACGAGCTCCGCGGCAACTGCGCCGGCGTCTTCGTGGTCGGCGACGAGGGCGTGCCCCGGGCCGGGGACCTCGACGTGCGCCGCAACCGGGTCGTCGCCAACAACATGTTCTGCCCGGCCAACCCGCGGCTGGGCGCCATCCAGGGCGCGGGCATCGTGCTCACCGGGGTCGAGGACACCCGGGTCACCGACAACGAGGTCCACGACAACGTCGGCAGCTCGGACTTCTCCGGCGGGATCGTCCTCTTCAAGAGCGCCGTCGGCGTCGCCAACGCCCGCAACACCGTCGCCGACAACCACCTGAGCGGCAACAGCCCGGCCGACATCGCCGACCGCGACACCGGCGAGAACGCGTTCGCCCGCAACACCTGCGCGCGGTCCGATCCGTCCGGCCGCTGCTGAGCCGCGGCACCCGCACCCGGTACGACCCGCCCCCGGTACGCGCCCCCGGCACCCCCGCCCCGTCGACAAGGAAGACCTCCCATGACCATCGCACCGCCCCCCACTCCCCAGGCCGCGATGCGCCTGCGCGAGCTCGTCTTCGGCGCCGCCTGCGCCGCCGCCGTCCGCGCGGCCGCCCGGCTCGGCGTCGCCGACGTGCTCGGCGACACCCCGACCAGCGTCACCGAACTCGCCGCCGCCCTCGACACCGAGCCCCTGCCGCTGTGCCGCCTGCTGCGCGCGCTCACCTGCTACGGCATCTTCTCCGAGACCTCCGACGACCGCTTCGAGCACACCGAGATGTCCCGCCTGCTGCGCGAGGACGCGCCCAACTCGCTGCGCTACATCTCCCTCTGGTGCACCGAGCCGTGGACCTGGGAGGCCTGGCCCAAGCTGGACGAGGCGGTCCGCTCCGGCCGCAACGTCTTCCCCGAGCTGTTCGGCAAGGAGTTCTTCGACTACCTGCACAGCGACGCGGGCGACTCCGCGAAGGTCTTCGACAAGGCGATGACCGCCTCCAGCCGGCAGTCCGCCCACGACCTCGCCGAGTACTTGGACCTCACCGGCGTCGACTCGGTGGCGGACATCGGCGGCGGCCAGGGGCACGTGCTGGCCAGCCTGCTGGAGAAGCACCCGGCGCTGCACGGCACCCTGCTCGACCTGCCCAAGGTGGTCGCCGGCGCCGAACCCCGGCTCCAGGACGGCGGCGCCTTCTCGGCCCGCGCCCGGCTGGTGCCCGGTGACTGCCGGGTGGAGATCCCGGTCCGCGCCGACCTCTACATCATCAAGAACATCCTGGAGTGGGACGACGAGAGCACCCGCCGCACCCTCGCCAACGTGGTCGCCGCGGCCCGGCCCGGCGCCCGCGTCGTGGTGGTGGAGAACCTGGTCGACGACAGCCCGTCGATGCGCTTCACCACCGCGATGGACCTGATGCTGCTGCTCAACGTCGGCGGCGCCAAGCACTCCAAGGAGAGCATGGTGCGGCTGATGGAGGACGCCGGACTGGACGTCGCGGACGTCCACCCGGTCAACCCCTACCTGCACGCCTTCGAGGCCACCGTGCGCGGCTGAGCACCGGCCCTTACGCGAACGACCGCCGTCCCCCGGGAGTTGGGGGCGGCGGTCGTTCGCGTTGCCGGTCAGGCCGGGTGCGAGGAATCCAGGTGCGCGAAGACCACCACGTTGTCCGAGTAGTCCTTCTGGCCCTTGTCGTACGCACCGCCGCAGGTGATCAGCCGCAGCTGGGCGTCGGGCGTCTGGCCGTACACCTTGTCGTCCGGGAAGGCGTTCTTGGGGAAGGCCTCCACCGAGTCCACCGAGAACACCGCGACCGTGCCGTCCGCGCGCCCCACCTCGATCTGCTGGTCCGGTTGCAGCTGGCTCAGCATCAGGAACACCGCCGGGCCCGTGGTGGTGTCCACGTGCCCGGCGACCACCGAGCTGCCGAGCTCGCCCGGGGAGACACCGTCCCGGTACCAGCCGACCAGGTTGTCGTCGTCCGGCGGCGGCGCGGTGAGCTGGCCCTCCGGATCGAGCGTCAGCTCGGTGAACGGGGCGTCGACGCCGATCTGCGGGATCCGCAGCCGGGTCGGATTGGCGCGGCCCAGCGCCGGTGTCGCAGGGGCCGGGTCCTGGGTGGCCTCCGCGGGGGCCTCCTCGGCGGCCTCCGTGGGGGCGTCCGCGGGGGTGGTGGCCGGTGGGGACGGGCGGGGGGTGGCCGGCGCGACGATCGCCGGGGGACGGGTCATGCGGGACGCCGAGTTGGCTCTCGGCGTGGTGTCGACCGAGTTGTACATCAGCAGCAGACCGACCGCCGCCGCACCGATGCCGGTGCGCAGCAGTCGGGACATTCCAGGGACGGGACCGCCCATCGCTCCTCTTTCTCCATTCCCATGCGCAGCCGGGCCGGTGACGGCCCGAAAAGGTCCAGAAGGTCCAAAACGACCCGCCGCCCCCGTGCGCGCCGCCCTGGTGGGGAGGCGCGTGGGGGCGGCGTCAGATGCCGGACGTCAGATGGTGGCGCCGGTGTTGCGGCGGTTGCGGCGCAGCGCGTACGCGCCGGCCCCGAGGCCGCCGATCAGGAGGACGGCGCCGGAGGCGAGGCCGCCACCGGACAGCGTGGTGCCGGTCTCGACCATCGCCAGGCCGCCACCGCCGGCGTGCACGCCGCCGTGCGGGCCCTTGCGGCCGTGCTCGCCACCACGGCCGTGCTCGCCGCCGCGACCCTCGCCGCCCTTGTCGCCGCCACGGCCTTCGCCGCCCTTGTCGCCGCCACGGCCTTCGCCGCCCTTGTCGTCGCCACGGCCTTCGCCGCGACCGTGCTCGTCGCCGCGGCCTTCGCCACGGCCGTGCTCGTCGCCGCGGCCTTCGCCACGGCCGTGCTCGTCGCCGCGACCCTCGCCACGGCCGTGCTCGTCGCCGCGACCCTCGCCACGGCCGTGCTCGTCGCCACGGCCTTCGCCGCGGCCGTGCTCGTCGCCCCGGTCGTCGCCGCGACCGTGCTCGTCGCCGCGGTCGGACTGGTCCTGCGAGGTGAGGCTCTTCGCCTGGTCGGCGGAGCCGTCGGCGAAGGCCATGGGGGTGCCGACGGTGAGAACGGCGGCGACAGCCGCCCCGGCGAGCAGAGTGCGTGCAGAACGCATGAGGTTGATCCTTCCGATACACAGGCCCGCGACCGCCGGCACGGCGCCGGACAAGGGAATTCGTGGGTACTGCGTCTGATTCACCGTCAACCACCGCGACGTCCGCCGCCACCGGAGAGTGGCTGCTTGGGTGCGGACTGTGCTCGGTTCGAGTGGAGTCCCGGCCCGGTTCACCCGGGTGCCCCAGCGAGACGGGTGAAGAGGATTCGCGGCGGTCCGGGCCGAGTCGGGCCGCGCGGGTGCTGCGCTGACGGCGTGTCGGGCCCACCTGGACGGCGCTGACGCCGCGTCGGGCGGGTCCGGACGGCGCTGACGCCGCGTCGGTCGGGTCCGGACGGTGCTGACGCCGCGTCGGGCCGGCTCGGTTGGCGCTGACGCTGTGTCGGGCCGGTCGCGGGCGGCGCTGACGCCACGTCCGATCGGGCCGGACGCGCACGTGGGCCCGCCCCCGGCGGATGGCCGGGGGCGGGCCCAGGACGAGCGGGACGGGTGGGGCGGGGTCAGCGGTCCCAGCGGTAGAACTCGTGCGCCATGGCGTCCTTCGGCTCGCGCCAGGTGGCCGGGTCGTAGGCCTGGACGAAGGCGGTCAGCTGGTCGCTGACGGACCGGAACTCCGGGTGGCCGATGACCTTGGCGACGGCCGGGCCCGGCGGGCGGTCGGCCTCGATGAGGTGCAGGTAGACGTCGCCGAACTGGAACAGGCTGCGGCCGGTGACGCCGATCAGGTGCGGCAGTTCGCCCTGGTCGGACGTGGCGAACACCTCGGCGATGTCCGGTGCGGCCTCGGGCTTCATCCGGGCGACGATCAGGGCGCGGTGCATTCCGGTCACCGCTCCGCCGCCCGCTTCTCGACCTTCTCGCGGATCAGCTCCAGCTGGATCCGGGAGTTGCGGTTGATGTGGTTGACCATGCCGTGGTCGTCGACCGGGGCGGTGGGCTTCATCGCGAAGTCCTGGATCCAGCGCATCCTCGTCCCGGCCGGGACCTCCGCGTACTCCCAGCGGATGTCCATGAACTCGAACGGGCCGGGCTCGACCCGGCGGGCGCGCACCGCGAGCGAGGACTTGTCGGTGGTGCGCTCGGAGACCCAGCTCCACACCTGGCCGTTCTCGTCGGGGTGCATGGTGAGCCGGAAGCGGACGCTGTCGCCGTCGCGCTCCAGCACCTCCACCGAGGCGTACTCGCTGAAGAGGTCCGGCCAGTTCTCCAGGTCGTTGGTGATCTCCCAGACCAGGTCGAGGGGGGCGGCGATGACGATCTCGTTGTCGGTGTGTCCGGGCATCTCAGGCACCAGCTTTCGGGGAGAGGAGGGAGGTGTTGACGAGCTGCAGGAACTCGGCCGGGGTCTTGGCGGACTCGGCGCCCGAGGTGACCTTGAGGCCGTGCCGGTTCTCCAGCTCGCCGACGACGCCGAGCAGGCCGAGCGAGTCGACGCCGAACTCGTCGAACTGCGCGCCCGGGCGCTCCAGGTGGAGCGGGTCGACGGTGACGCCGGCCCGGGCCTGGATCAGGGCGGCCAGCTCGGGATAGCTGAGGGTGTTGCTCACGGGGTGTCCCTTCGGTGGAATTGCGGGTGCGGTCTCAGGGCCGGTCTCCGCACCGGAGCACCAGCGCGGAGTTGGAACCCATCAGCCCGCGGCTGAGCACCAGTGCGGTGCGCAGTTCGGCCGGACGGGCGCGGCCGGTCACCAGGGCGAGGTCGTGGCTGACCTCGGTGACGTTCGGGGTGGGCGGCAGCACGCCGTCCTCCATGGCCAGGACGGCGGCCGCCACGTCCAGCAGCGGCGCGCCGCAGTAGGCCCGTCCGGTGCCGGACTTGGGGGCGGTGACCGGGACGCGTTCGGCCGCCGGGCCGAGCGCGTCGGCCAGTGCGAGCGCCTCGGCCCGGTCGGCGGCCGGGACGCCGAGCGCGTCCGCGAAGACCACGTCGATCTCCTCGGGCGCGATCCTGGCCTCGTCCAGGGCGATGCGGATCGCGGCGGCCAGCCCCTCGCGGGACTCCTCCCAGCGGGAGGCCCCGGTGAAGGTGGAGCCGTGTCCGGCCAGGTGGGCCCGGACGGCGGCACCGCGCCGCCGGGCCGCCTGCTCGTCCTCCAGCAGCAGCATCGCGCCGCCCTCGGCGGGGGCGAAGCCGCAGGCCTGCGCGGTGAACGGCAGATAGGCCCGGTCGGGCTGCCCGGCGAGGCTGACCTCCGGGTAGCCGAGCTGGCAGACCATCGAGTACGGCGCCAGCGGCGCCTCGGCGGCGCCGGCCACCACCGCGTCGGTGCCGCGCTCGATCGTGCGGGCCGCGTGCGCGAGCGCGTCCAGGCCGCCGGCCTCGTCGCTGGCGACCACCCCGCACGGGCCCTTGTAGCCGCCGCGGATCGAGATCTGGCCGGTGCTGGCCGCGTAGAACCAGGCGATGGACTGGTACGGGCCGACGAACTGCGGCCCCTGGCCCCAGAGCTGCTGGAGCTCGCGCTGGCCGAACTCGCCGCCGCCGGAGCCGGCCGCGGTCACCACCCCGACCGCGAAGGGATGTTCGGGGTCGGGGTGGAACCCGGCGTCCGCCACCGCCAGGTCGGCGGCGGCCATCGCGTAGTGCGTGAACCGGTCGGTCTGCACCAGGTACCGGCTGTCGATCGCGGCCCGCGGGTCGAAGTCCCGCACCTGGCCGGCGACGCGCAGCGGCAGCCCGTCGCAGCCCTCGCGGGTGATCCGGTCGAGGACGCTCACGCCCTGCCTGGTGGCCTTCCAGAAGGCGTCGGCCCCAACGCCGTTCGGCGCCACCACGCCGAGGCCGGTGACCACCGCCCGGCGGCCCTGCTGACGTGACGTCATGACACTCACCCCGTTCTGTTGAGCACGACGGCGGACTGGAATCCGCCGAATCCGCTGCCGACCGAGAGGATGTGGCTCAGCGGCAGCTCGCGCGCGGTGCGCGGCACGTAGTCGAGGTCGCACTCCGGGTCGGGGGTCTCGTAGTTGGCGGTCGGCGGCACCACGCCGTGGGCCAGCGCCAGGGTGCAGGCGACCACCTCGATGGCGCCGATCGCGCCGAGCGAGTGCCCGACCATCGACTTGATGGAGCTCATCGGCGTCCGGTAGGCGTGGGCGCCGAGCGAGCGCTTGACGGCGGCGGTCTCGTGCCGGTCGTTCTGCTTGGTGCCCGAACCGTGCGCGTTGACGTAGCCGACGTCGGTGCGGTCCACCCGGGCGTGGGCGAGCGCGTCGTCGATCGCCCGGGACATCTCCAGCCCCTCCTGGGTGAGGCCGGTCATGTGGTAGGCGTTGCCGAAGGTGGCGAAGCCGCCGATCTCGCCGTAGATCCGGGCGCCGCGGCGGCGGGCGTGCTCCAGTTCCTCCAGCACCAGGACGGCGCCGCCCTCGCCGAGGACGAAGCCGTCCCGGTGGGCGTCGAAGGGCCGGGAGGCGTGCTCCGGGTCGTCGTTGCGCTCGCTGGTGGCCTTGATGGCGTCGAAGCAGGCGACGGTGATCGGCGAGATCGGCGAGTCGGAGGCGCCGGCGATGCAGATGTCGGCGCGCCCCTCCTCGACGGCCTGGAAGCCGTAGCCGATCGCGTCGAGGCCGGAGGTGCAGCCGGTGGAGACGGTCTGCACCGGGCCGTGCGCGCCGGTGCGCTCGGCGACCGTGGAGGCCAGCGTGCTGGGCGCGAAGGCCCGGTGCAGCTGCGGTTCGGCCCGCTGGTGGTCGACGTCCCAGCGGGCGCCGCCGGCGCTGACCAGGGCGTAGTCGTGCTCCAGCCGGGTGGTGCCGCCGACGGCGGTGCCGAGCGAGACGGCGATCCGCCACGGGTCCTCGGCGGCCAGATCCAGGCCCGCGTCGGCGATCGCCTCGTCCGCCGCGACCATCGCGAACTGCACGTAGCGGTCGGCCCGCTGGACGTCCGCCGGGCTCAGCCCGTAGGCCGCCGGGTCGAAGTCGACCTCGGCGGCGATCCGGGAGCGGAACCCGGTGGGGTCGAAGAGCGTGATGCCCCGGGTGGCGGTGCGGCCGGCGGTGAGGAGCTCCCAGAACGCCCGGACCCCGACCCCGCCGGGCGCGACGACGCCGATCCCGGTGACGGCGACGCGCCGGGTCACGAGGCCACCTTGGCGTGTTCCGGCGGCCCGGCGGCGCCGGTCTCCTCGGTGTCCACGTGGCCGAGCTCGGGGCGGGGGGCGAGCGGGCCGAGGTGGAACACCATCCGGGCCTCGGTGTCGCCGACGTTGCGGAAGCGGTGGCGCATGTTGATCGGGATCATCAGGCCCTGGTTGGGCTTGATCGGACGGCTCTCGCCGTCCAGGTCCACCTCCAGGTCGCCGCTGACCACGAACACGAACTCCTCGGAGTACGGGTGGTAGTGCTCGCCGATCCGCTCGCCGGGCTGGACGATCGCCAGCCCCATGAACCCGCTGGTCGCCCCGCAGGTGGTCGGGGTGAGCATGGCGCGCAGGTCGCCGCCGCGCCGACGGTTCTCCGGTGCCTCGTCGACGTGCACGATCCGTGGGTACTGCGTGGTCATGGTGTTTTCCTCCGAGAGATGCGGCTGGTTCTTCAGTTGTCCTGCGAGCTGCGGTCGGTGACCGGGTTCATGGCGCGGGCGGCGAGGGCGGCGGCGAGCCCGGTGGCGGTGCGCAGGTCGCCCTGCGGGCCGAGGTCGAGCAGCCGGCCGAGCGCGAGGGCCTCCTGGTCGCCCGCCACGCCGAGGGCGGCCGCCGGGTCGGCCTCGGCCGGCACCCGCAGGTCGACCAGGCGCACCACCACGTCCGCCCGGTGGAACACGGTGCTGGCCGCGACCGGGCCGGTCGGGTCGGCGGTGGCGAGGTTGTCGTAGTCGGCGAGCAGCTCGGCGACGGCCTGCCCCTCGCCCGGGCGGACGGGGTACAGCACGGCGTGCCGGTGCAGCCGGGCGGAGGTCGGGGAGCTGGCGATCGCCTGGTGCTTCGCCGGCAGCGCGGCCCGGGCGAAGAAGGCGCGCGCGGCCTGCGGGTCGCCCAGCTGGCGGGCCTCCTCCAGGTACGGGTTGATCGCCTCCTCGACGGCCCGCACCTCCGGCTGCATCGCCACGTGGCGCAGCGCGTCGCCGAGGTTGCCGACCACCTCGACGGCCCGGACCACCCGGTTGCCGTGCATGAACAGCGAGGTGCGGTGCAGCCGGGTGTGCTCGTCCACCTCGGCCCGGGGCGAGGCGTAGCCGGACAGGATCCGGGCCACCTCGTGCTCGCTGCCGGGCTTGACCGTGAAGGTGAGCGCGTGCCGGACCACGCCGTCCGGGCCGGGCTCGGCCTTCGGCGGGCCGACGTGCCCGGCGGGCTCGGTGCGCGGCAGGCCGGGCGGGACCTCCAGCGGGGCCCGGGTGCCGGTGGAGCCGGCCGCCGAGGTCTCGCGCAGGATGCCGTAGCGCAGCGAGCGGAAGTTGTCGCTGACGCAGCCGTGCATCGGCTTGACCATCTCGCGGTGGGCGGGGCTGTCCACCCACTCCAGGAAGGTGTCCTGGTCCTCCCACTCGCTGGTGATCAGCCACTGGCGGGGGTCGTTGATCGACTGGCACAGCTGGTCGCTGACATGGCCGGGCACCGAGGCCACCTGGTGGCGCAGCTGCTCGTAGACGTCGAGGAAGCGCTGCTGGGCGCCGTCCTGGATCTCCAGCATCAGTACCACCCGGAGCCGGGTGTCGGAGTCGGCCTGCTGCTTCCGCTGCGGTTCGGACAGAGTTGTCATGATCCACTTTCTGCTCTGGGCCGCACGTTGCGGGCCGCGGTGGGCCGCGTCCGGGGGGTGCTCCCGGCTTGGGAGGGCGGTGCGACGGCGATCGGCCCGGTCGGTCGGCGCCAGGCCTGAAGTCGATCGTGAGCGGCGCACCGGGGTGCCGCGATATTTGCGGGCCATCCGGGCGAAGAGGCGGCACAAGCACCCTCGGGCGGGGGATGGAAGAGCGGGGCCCCCGGTCGCGCGGTCGCGTCGACGGCGGCCCCGATCCCAGCCACCGGTCCGCTGAATCCCCTGACAGGGCGGAGCAATTGATGAATCCGAAGGTTGACGACCGGGTGCCGGTCCTGATCGTGGGAGGGTCGCTGGTCGGGCTGTCGGCCTCGCTCTTCCTCGGCCGACTGGGTGTCAGGCACCTGCTGGTCGAGAAGCACGCCGACACCTCGCATCACCCGCGTGGCCGAGGCAACAACGTCCGCACGATGGAGCTGTACCGGGTGGCCGGGATCGAGCCGGCGATCCGCGAGGCGGCGTCGGTCCTCGCCCCGAACCACGGCATCCTCCAGGCGCCCTCGCTGACCGGCACCGAGCAGGAGTGGCTGTTCCGGGAGATCGACCCCGGCGGGCGGCTCGCCCGGTTCAGCCCCAGCTCGTGGTGCCTGTGCAGCCAGAACGACCTGGAGCCGGTGCTGCTGCGCGCCACCCGCGACCTCGGCGGCGACGTCCGCTTCAACACCGAGCTGCTCTCCTTCGAGCAGGACGCGGAGGGTGTCACCTCGGTGCTGCGCAGCCGGGAGACCGGCGAGGAGCGCCGGGTGCGCTCGGACTACCTGATCGCGGCGGACGGCCCGCGCAGCCCGGCCCGCGAGCGCCTGGGCATCGGCCAGAGCGGCCAGGGCGAGCTGTTCCACAACGTCAGCATCACCTTCCGCGCCAAGCGGCTGGCCGACGTGGTCGGGGACCGGCACTTCATCGCCTGCTACCTGACCAACCCGGAGGCGGACGGCGCGCTGCTGCCGGTGGACAACCAGGAGGAGTGGGTCTTCCACGCGCCCTGGCACCCCGAGCACGGCGAGCCGCTGGAGGCGTTCACCGACGAGCGCTGCGAGCGGCACATCCGCACCGCCGTCGGCCTGCCGGAGCTCGACGTCGAGGTGACCGGCCGGGCGCCCTGGCACGCCGCCGAGCGGGTGGCCGAGCGGTACGGCGCCGGGCGGGTCTTCCTCGCCGGGGACTCCGCGCACGAGATGTCGCCGACCGGCGCGTTCGGCTCCAACACCGGCATCCAGGACGCGCACAACCTGGCCTGGAAGCTCGCCGCGGTGCTCTGCGGGTGGGCCGGGCCGGAACTGCTGGAGACGTACGGGCAGGAGCGCCGCCCGGTCGCGCAGGTGACCAGCGAGCGGGCCTCGGCCCGCTCGGCCGAGCACAGCCACCCCGGGTACGCGGTGGTGCCGGGTGCCGGGCGGCAGACCGGGGTGCTCGGGGTGGCGCTCGGCTACCGCTACCCGGTGGGCGCGGTGACCGGGACGGACCCGGCGGGCGCGGTCGTCCCCGAGACGTTCGAGTCGGCCGGGGAGCCGGGCAGCCGCGCCCCGCACCAGTGGCTGCTGCGGGCGGGCGTGCGCCTGTCCACGCTGGACCTGTACGAGCAGGCGATGGTGCTGCTCACCGGCCCCGAGGGCGCGGCCTGGCAGGCCGGGGCGCGGCGGGCGGCCGACCGGCTGGCCGTCCCGCTGGACGCCTACCGGATCGGCGGCGGCGCCGAGGACGACCTGGCGCCGGAGCCGGGCGCGGACTTCGCGGAGCTGCACGGGATCGGCCCGGCCGGCGCGGTGCTGGTCCGGCCGGACGGCTTCGTCGCCTGGCGCTCGACGGGCGCGGCGGACGACCCGGAGGCGGAGGTCGCCGGGGCCCTGCGGGCGGTGCTGAGCCTGTAGCGTGCGGCCGATAACGGGACCTGCCCGCCGGTTACCGAACCGGCGGGCAGGTCTTCGTGTGGGGGGACGGATGCGGCCGGAGCCGCCGTCCGGCGGCCGTCGGTCAGGGTGCGGCGAGGTCGGACGGGTCGGTGTTGGCGCCGCACAGGAGGACGGCGACCCGCTCGCCCTCCGCGTGGTCGAGGGCCGCGAGGGCGGTGGAGGCCGCGTACTCGACGGCGATGCGGTGGTCCTCCCAGAGCCGGCGGCGGGCGCGCACGATGGCCTCGTCGTCGACCAGGACGGACCGGACGCCCTCGTGGCGGGCGGCGTGGACGGCGAGGGCGGTGGCGCGGCGGGCGCCGAGGGCGTCCTGGGCCACGGAGGACACCGGGACGTCGACGGGGTGGCCGGCGGCGAGGGCGGCGTGCAGGGCCCGGCTGCCCTCCGGCTCCACCGCGACCACCCGGACGCCGTGCTCGCGGGCCGCGACGGCCACCCCGGCGAACAGCCCGCCGCCGCCGACCGACACCACCACCGTGTCCAGCCCGGGGACCCGGGCGCGGATCTCCTCCAGCACGGTGCCCGCCCCGGCGGCGATCAGCGGGTGGTCGTAGGCGTGCGAGGCCAGCGCCCCGCTGTCCGCCGCGAACTCCTCGCAGGCCGCCAGCGCCTCCGCGTACTCCCGGCCGACCAGCCGCACGTCGGCGCCGTACGAGCGCAGCCGCGCCAGCTTCACCGGGGAGGCCGTCTCGGGCAGGAACACCGTGGCGCGCACGCCGAGCTCGCGCGCCGCCCAGGCGCAGGCCAGCCCGGCGTTGCCGCC
The DNA here is from genome assembly GCF_040687675.1 of Kitasatospora sp. NPDC056731. NCBI lineage: Bacteria > Bacillati > Actinomycetota > Actinomycetes > Kitasatosporales > Streptomycetaceae > Kitasatospora > Kitasatospora sp. NPDC056731. The sequence continues at coordinate 130,084 of NZ_JBFBNR010000011.1, read as the reverse complement.
CGAGGCGATGGTGACCCCGGCCTCCGGGAGGGTGCCCGCCTCGGCGTGCGCGAGCAGGAAGTTCTGCGCGCCGCGGGCCTTGAAGCTGCCGGTGTGCTGAAGGAATTCCAGCGCCAGCCAGGTCCGCCCGTGGTCGTCCCCGGGGGCGACCGCGACCGGCCGCACCCTCCCGGCGATCCGCTCACCGGCGGCCTTGACCTCGTCGTACGTCAATCGGTCCATCGTGCCTGCTCCTCAAGCCGGGTGCGTCGCCTCTGGGCTTGACGGTACGTCGCGGGCGCGGGACGAGGAAAGGATCACGGTCGGGCGGCACCGGGGCGGGGCCCTGCTGCCGCCCGACCGGGGCGCGGGGACAGGGCTCAGGGAACCGGGCGGAGGGTGACCGGTCTGGGGGTGAGGGCGCGCAGCACCAGGTCGATCCGGATCCTGGCGGCCCCGGCGCGCTGGAGGGCGGCGGCGACCGCCCGCAGTTCCTCGGGGCCGGTGCAGGCGAGGCGGAGTTCCAGGTCGGCGTCGCCGGCGAGGGAGAGTCCGCCCTGGACGGCCGGGTGCTCGGCCGCCAGCCGGTCGAAGTCGAGCGGGACCGGCCCGTAGCTGACCCGGGCGAGCGCGTGCAGCGCCCGGGCCGGCTCGGGTGGTTCCGGTTCGGGGTCAGGGTCCTCGGGGACCAGTTGGAGGGCGGTCACCGGTGCTGGAGCTGTGCGGTCGGGGCGGGGGCGAGCGGGGTGGCGGGTGCGGTGACGGGCGGGGCGACCAGGCGCGGGTCGAGGACGAGGGTGTCGATGCCGAGGGGGGCGGTGAGCGCGCGCAGGGCGGGTTCACCGAATTCGGTGAAGGCCTGGTCCGGCCCGAAGAGGGCGGCGAGCGACTCGGGGCTGGAGAAGCCGACGGCGCAGCGGCGGCCGTCGCGCAGGCGGAAGAGGCGGAGGGCGGTGGTGGTGCCGGTACTGGAGACGGTGACCGGAACGTGCCAGACGACGCGGGCCATGCGAGTGCTCCCGGGTGGGGTGGTGGTGCCTGCCGGAACTGCTGCTTCGACGCTAGGCCGGGTTCCGCCGGGCGTCGCCGGTCCTGACGCGGCGTTGACCGAATGAGGTGGTGCGTTGACGCAGCCCTGACGGTCGGTTCACCCGAGTGGACTAAACCACTCCCTATTATTACGTAAACATCTCTATCGGATGGTATGTTTCCTGCGGATGGGGACGTTCGAGAGGATGGTCGCAGGTGGCGCAGTACTACTCGGTGGAACAGGTGGCCGAACTGCTCGGCCTGCACGTGCGCACCGTCCGCGGCTACATCCGCGACGGTCGGCTCGCCGCGACCAGGATCGGCAAGCAGTACCGGATCGCCCGTGCGGACCTGGAGGCCTTCACCGGCGCCCCGGCCGCCCCGCCCGCGCCCGTGCCCGGTGCCGGCCCGCGGCGCGCCGAGGTGTCCGCCGTCGTCCGGATCGAGAACGTCGACCGGGCCGCCGCCGACCGGCTGTCCACCGCCGTGCTGGCCGCGATCGCCGGCCCGCGCGAGGGCGGCTGGCCGCTGCACGTCGAGACCGTCCACGACGAGGAGCGGGAGACCCTGCGGCTCGTCGTCCTCGGCGATCCGGCCGACACCGCCGCGCTGCTCGGCATCGTCCACACGATGACCTCGTCCATGCACTGAGACCTCGTCCAGGCGCCGGCGCCGGCCGCGCCGGATGGCGTCGGTCACACCGGATCCGCATCGGGATCCGCATCGAACCCACATCGACCAGGGAGAACGGCAATGTCCGAGCAGTACGGCACGATGGTCCTGCGGCTGCCCGCCGAGGGCGCGCCGATCCGCGAGGAGCAGGACGCCATGGACGTGATCGGCGACGCGTTCGGCCGCGGCGCCTCCTGGGTGGTCGTCCCCGTCGCCCGGCTGCACCCGGACTTCTTCACGCTGCGCACCCGGGTCGCCGGCGGCATCGTGCAGAAATTCGTCAACTACCGCGTCGGCCTGGTGGTCCTCGGCGACATCGCCGCCCACGTCGCGGCGAGCGACCCGCTGCGCGACTTCGTCCGGGAGAGCAACCGCGGCCGACAGCTCTGGTTCCTCGCCGACGAGACGGAGCTGGCGGCCCGGTTCACCGAGGTCTGAGCGCTCTCCGCTTGCCCCGCACTCGCCCCGGGACCACGGTGGAGCTGACCGTCGGCGCGCCCTCGGGGCACCCGGCGCGCGCTCCGGGGCGGGGGGAGGTGGAGCTAGGGGGCCGTGACGAGATATCTTGACGTCAAGACGTTGGAGACGTGAAGCGGAGTACCGATGACTGACTCGACCATCATCTATACGCACACCGACGAGGCTCCGGCCCTGGCGACCTACTCGTTCCTGCCGGTTGTCCAGGCATACGCCTCGACGGCGGGTGTGCGCGTGGAGACCCGCGACATCTCCCTGGCCGGGCGGATCATCGCGAGCTTCCCGGAGCGTCTCGCCGAGGGCCAGCGGATCGAGGACGCCCTCGCCGAGCTGGGCGACCTCGCCAAGACCCCGGGCGCCAACATCATCAAGCTGCCGAACATCTCGGCGTCCATCCCGCAGCTGAAGGCCGCCGTCGCCGAGCTGCAGGCGCAGGGCTACGCGCTCCCGGACTACCCGGACGACCCGCAGACCGACGAGGACAAGGACGTCCGCGCCCGTTACGACAAGGTCAAGGGCAGCGCCGTCAACCCCGTCCTGCGCGAGGGCAACTCGGACCGCCGCGCCCCGGGCTCGGTGAAGAACTACGCCAAGACCCACCCGCACCGCATGGGTGCCTGGTCGGCCGACTCCGAGACCAACGTCGCCACCATGGGCGAGAACGACTTCCGCTCCACCGAGAAGTCCGCCGTGATCGCCGCCGACGGCGCGCTGCGCATCGAGCTGGTCGCCGAGGACGGCAGCGCCACCGTGCTGCGCGAGCGCGTCCCGGTGCTGGCCGGCGAGGTCGTCGACGCCTCGGTGATGCGCGTCGCCGCCCTGCGCGAGTTCCTGACCGCCCAGGTCGAGCGCGCCAAGGCCGAGGGCGTGCTGTTCTCGGTCCACCTCAAGGCCACCATGATGAAGGTCTCCGACCCGATCATCTTCGGCCACGTGGTCCGCGCCTTCTTCCCGAAGACCTTCGCCAAGTACGGCGAGGTGCTGGTCGCCGCCGGTCTGGACCCGAACAACGGCCTCGGCGGCATCCTCAACGGCCTGGACGGCGTGCCGCACCTGGGCGCGGAGATCAAGGCCTCGTTCGAGGCCGAGCTCGCCGAGGGCCCGGCCCTGGCGATGGTCGACTCGGACAAGGGCATCACCAACCTGCACGTCCCGAGCGACGTCATCGTCGACGCCTCGATGCCGGCCATGATCCGCACCTCCGGCCACATGTGGGGCCCGGACGGCCAGGAGGCCGACACCCTCGCCGTGCTGCCCGACAGCAGCTACTCCGGCGTGTACCAGGCCGTCATCGACGACTGCCGCGCCCACGGCGCCCTGGACCCGGCCACCATCGGCTCCGTCCCGAACGTCGGTCTGATGGCCCAGAAGGCCGAGGAGTACGGCAGCCACGACAAGACCTTCGAGATCGCCGCGGCCGGCACCGTCCGCCTCGTCGACGCCGAGGGCAACGTGGTGCTGGAGCAGGCCGTCCAGCCGGGCGACATCTTCCGCGCCTGCCAGACCAAGGACCTGCCGATCCAGGACTGGGTCAAGCTGGCCGTCACCCGCGCCCGCGCCACCGGCGACCCGGCGGTGTTCTGGCTGGACGAGAACCGCGCCCACGACGCCGTCCTGATCGAGAAGGTCAAGAAGTACCTGCCGGAGCACGACACCACCGGCCTGCAGATCGAGATCAAGTCCCCGGTCGAGGCCACCACGTTCTCGCTGGAGCGCATCCGCCGCGGCGAGGACACCATCTCGGTGACCGGCAACGTGCTGCGCGACTACCTGACCGACCTGTTCCCGATCCTGGAACTGGGCACCAGCGCCAAGATGCTGTCGGTCGTCCCGCTGATGGCGGGCGGCGGCCTGTTCGAGACCGGCGCCGGCGGCTCCGCCCCGAAGCACGTCCAGCAGCTGGTCAAGGAGAACTACCTGCGCTGGGACAGCCTGGGCGAGTTCTTCGCCCTGGCCGCCAGCTTCGAGCACCTGGCCACCAGCACCGACAACGCCCGCGCCCAGGTGCTGGCCGACACCCTGGACCGCGCCACCGGCACCTTCCTCAACGAGGACAAGTCGCCGAGCCGCCGCCTCGGCGGCATCGACAACCGCGGCAGCCACTTCTACCTGGCCCTGTACTGGGCCCAGGAGCTGGCCCAGCAGGCCGCCGACGCCGAGCTGGCCCAGGCGTTCGAGGGCCTGGCCAAGGCGCTCGGCGAGCAGGAGACGACCATCGTCGAAGAGCTGATCGCCGTGCAGGGCTCGCCGGTCGACCTCGGCGGCTACTACCAGCCGGACCCGGCCAAGGCCGCGGCGGTGATGCGCCCGTCCAAGACCTTCAACGAGGTGCTCGCCAACCTCGCCTGATCCCAGGGGAGTCGAAGCACCGGGAGGCTCCCGGGTCCGGTACTGGACCCGGGAGCCTCCCGGCTTTCCGGGCGTCCTCCGCGGCGCTGCGGCCGCTGCGGTCGCTGCGGGGCCAGGACCTGGGTGGCCGGCGCGGAGGAAGATCATCAACGGTTCGTCAGGGAGCCGTCAAGATCACGGGTGGTGCCGGTGAGCGGCCCTAGCATCCGGAGGACCGTTCTCCGCTGCGGATCCGCAGACGGACGCCACCTCGCCGAATGATCGGGGCACTTCAGCATGCGCGCTTCCTCCCGCCGGACGACCAGGGCCACCCAACGGGCCGTCGCCGGCGCCCTGTTGGCGGCCCTGGCCTCGACCGGCCTGATGGCCGTGCCGCAGCAGGCCTCGGCGGCGACCGACTGTCCGGGCATCGAGCCGGGCGTCGGCGGGCCCGCCAACATCGGCAACGGCAACTGCTACAGCGCGCTGATCAGTTCCATCGGCGCCATGATCGGGGGCTTCCGCAGCGCGGCCCTCACCGCGCAGGCCGACAACGCGGCGTTCACCCAGGGGATGGCTGGCCAACTGAGCGCCGCCGCACCGGGGTTCAACGTGATGGTGTTCAAGTACGACGGCACCGACCTGTACGACACCCTCTGGTTCCGCAACGTCTACGAGGCGGACATGCGCGGGGTGCTGATCGACCAGACCGTCAAGCTGGAGCACCACGACAGCGAGGGCGGCCCGACCGGCTACGACGACTTCCGGATCTGGGTCTTCGCGGGCGAGTCGACCTTCACCAACAAGGGCGACGGCGGCTACGGGAACTGGGCCTTCGTCGGCAGCGACTCGGACCGGACCGTGACCACCTCCCGGTCCTGCGTGCTGATCCGCTGCTACGACAGCAAGCGGATCATCCACTTCCCGGCCCGCGAGATCCCGGCCGACATCGCGGGGACCCCCGGCACCCCGGGCGTCCCCGTCACCCCCGGCATCCCCGGCACGGTGCCGGGCGTCGGCACCGGTGGGACCGCCACCCCGGGTGTTCCGGCCAAGCCCGGCACGGTGCCGGGCGTCAGCACGGGCGGGACCGCCACCCCGGGCGTCCCGGCCAAGCCCGGCACGGCGCCGGGCGTCGGCACCGGCGGTACCGCCACTCCCGGCGTGCCCGCGCACCAGGGCGGCGGCGGTGACGCCGTGACCGGGCTGTTGTACCCGAAGGTGAAGACCGGCCGGGGCCCGGTGGCCACCGGGGCTGCCTCCGGCCCCTCGATCCTCGCCGGCACCAGTGGCCCCAAGAACACCGGCTGGCAGTTCACCGCACTGGGCAACGGCCGCTACAAGATCACCAGCGCCGTGTCCGGCCTCGCGCTGACCGAGAACACCAAGGGCTACGTCGCCGACGCCAAGCCGTGGACCGGCGCCGACGAGCAGAAGTGGCAGCTCGTCGCGCAGGGCGACGGCCAGTACCGGATCCGGATCACCGACCAGGACTGCCTGACCTACGACGAGGACGCCAAGGCCCTGGGCGTCTGGACCTGCGACAGCGGCTGGAACCAGCAGTGGAGGCTCCAGTAGCAGCCGCCGGGCCCGGGACCTAGCCGAGGAGGGCCCCGGTGCCCGTGAGCAGCAGGAGGGCGGCGGCGTTGGCGCGCGGGTAGGCGAGTGCCGTGCCGACCGCCTCCCGCAGCAGTGCGTACGGGCCGTGGGCGAGCAGTCCGTCCGCGCCGACCACCCGGCCGGGGGCGCCGGCCCGGCGGGCGGCGAGTGCGGTGCGGGCGGTGTGGAAGCCGCTGGTGACGACCGTGCACCGGTAGCCGGGCCGTTCGGCGGCCATCAGCGCCGCGCTGAAACGCAGGTTCTCGACGGTGTTCACGGCCCGTTCCTCGCGCCGGATCCGGTCGGCCGGGACGCCCCTGGCGGTCAGGTAGCGGGCCATCGCGGCGGCCTCGGTGCACTCCTCGTGCGGGCCCTTCCCGCCGGTGACCAGGAGCAGCGGCGCGTGCCCGGCGGCCTCCTCGGCGGCGAAACGTTCCAGCGCGGCGTCCAGCCGGGCCGCCAGCGGCGGGGCGGGTTCGCAGCCGTCCAGGGCGGCGCCGAGGACGACCAGGTAGTCCGCCCCGACGGGGGCGGGGCGGCGCCCCTGCCGCAGCGCGCAGCCGAGGAAGCCGAGCAGCCAGAGCAGGACGTACCCGCCGAGCAGGACGGCGACGATCAGCAGAGCGTGCATACCGTCCGAACGTATACGGCGGAACCCCCGTTCCACTGGGCGGTTTCCAGGGGACGGGGGTTCCGTGGTGCAGGCGGCGGCGGGCTCAGCCGACGTCGGCCGCCGGGGTGACGGGGGTGACAGCGGCGGCGGGGGAGGCCGGGGCGGCGGGGGCCGCCGGGCCCGGGCCGCGCTTGTGCAGCGAGGCCAGATAGGCGTTGTACGCCTCCAGCTCGGCGTCGCCGCTGCGCTCCTCGGCGCGGTCGCTGCGGCGGGCCTGCCGTTGTTCGGAGCGCATCCACTGGTACACCAGCGCGATCAGCACGATCGCGGTCGGGATCTCGCCGAACGCCCAGGTGATGCCGCCGGCCAGCTTCTGGTCCTCCAGGAGGTCGGTGCCCGGCGGCGAGCCCTCCACCGTGAAGGTGGTGACCAGCGGGTGGCTGGCCATCATCACGGCCACGCCGAAGAAGGCGTGGAACGGCATGCCCATGAACAGCTCGATGATCCGCATCACATGGCCGGGGCGGTGCGGGCCCGGGTCCACGCCCATGATCGGCCAGAAGAAGGCCAGACCGGTGAGGAGGAAGTGCACCATCATGAAGATGTGCCCGGCGCGGTACTGCATCAGGAAGTCGAACAGCGGGGTGAAGTAGACCCCGTACAGGCTCGCGATGAACATCGGGATGGTGAAGGCCGGGTGCGAGATCACCCGGACGTAGCGGCTGTGCAGCAGCGCCACCAGCAGCTCGCGCGGCCCGCGCGGGCGGCCCCGGCCGGCCGGCCGCAGCGCGCGCAGCGCCAGCGTGATCGGGGCGCCCAGCAGCAGCAGGATCGGCGTCAGCATGGACAGCACCATGTGCTGGATCATGTGCGCGCTGAACAGCACCATGCCGTAGTCGTTCAGCCCGGTGCAGGTGACCAGGATCAGGCTGCCGACACCGGCCGCCCAGCCGACCATCCGGCCGACCGGCCAGCGGTCGCCGCGCCGGTGGAGCCGGACCACGCCCGCCGCGTACAGCGCGAGGGCGGCCAGGCCGCCCAGCAGGAACACCCAGTCGGGGGACCAGGTCCAGACGTTGGACAAGGTGAACGGGCCTAGCTGGGTCATCCCGCCGTGGTGGTGCATGCCTGACATTCCGTCGCCCATCGGGGGGCCCTGCTTTCCGTCCTGGTGGCCCCTGGAGGGGGTCCGGTTCGCCCGTTTTGCTTGGCCTACAGCCTAGGTGGGCCTTACCTCGGGCCGTGCCCCGCCCCCTCCGTACGGGTGGCCGCCGGGCGGGTGGCGGCTGGATAGACTGACCGGCCGGTCGACGGCGACACGCCGAGACGGCGACACGGTGGGACGGCGAGGGGGGCGGCATGGCGGCGGGACGGCGACACCCGGAGCGCACCACGGTCGCGCTGACCGGGGCGACCGGCTTCATAGGCTCCGCGGTGCTGGCCGCCTTGACCGCCCGCGGCGCGATGGTGCGCGCGCTGGCCCGCGACGTGCCGGACGGGCGCGGCCCGGCCGTCTGGGTGCCGGGCGACCTCGCCGACGGGGCGGCGCTGGCCGCGCTCTGCGAGGGTGCCGACGTCCTGCTCCACCTGGCCTCCCGGGTCTCCGGGGGCGCCGAGGAGTGCGCGGCGGTGAACGTGCGCGGCACCGAGGCGGTGACGGCCGCCGCGACCCGGGCCGGGGTGCGCCGGATCGTCCACCTGTCGACGACCGCGGTGTACGGCGAGGGGCCGCACTCCGGCATCGGGGTCGACGAGGTGCCGGCCGCCCCGGTCTCCGAGGCCAGCCGGACCAGGCTGCTCGGCGAACGCGTCGCGCTGGCGGCCGGCGCCGTCGTGCTGCGGCCCGGCCTGGTGACCGGGACGGGCGACCGCTGGGTGGTGCCCGCGCTGGCCGAACTGGTCCGCCGGGTGCCGGTGCCCTGGGCGGGCGGGAACGCCAGGCTCTCCGTGGTGGACCGCGCCGACCTGGCCCGGCTGATCGCCGCGCTCGCCCTGGACGACCACGCCGTCCCGCCCGGCGTCCAGCACGCGAGCCATCCCGACCCGGTCCGGGCCGGTGACCTGCTCGCCGCCCTGGCCGGCCTCGGCCTGCTGCCCGCCCTGCCCGGCGCGGACGGCCCGGGCGCCTCGTGGGACGAATGCCGGCGTCTGCTCGCCGCCACCCCGGGCCGCGTCTCCGAGCGGCAGTTCTCCCTGATCGCCCGCGACCACTGGTACCGGGGGGACGACGTCTGGCGCCTCGCCGCCTGCCCGCCCGGCCCCGGCCCCCTCGCCCGGCTGCCCGCCGCCGCCCCCTGGTACCGCCAGGCGCTGGGGCTCGCCGCACCGGCGTAGGACGAAACGCCGGTGCGGCGAGCCGGTTCAGGCGCTGCGTCGTCGGTCGGGCGCTGTGCCGACGGTCAGAGCCGCGCCGTCGGTCAGCTGGTGCCGGGGTCGCTGGTGCCGGGGCGGCCGTTCTCCAGGTGGCCGGCCCAGCGGCGGCGGAAGGTCGGGCCGTCGGTGGCGGCGACGGTGATGTCGTACCAGCGGCTGTCGGGGCGTATGTCGAAGGTGAACTGGGCCGAGGCGCCGCGCCGGATGCTGCGGCTCTGCTGCGAGCCCTTGGCGTAGGCGTTGGCGACGGTCACCGTCCGGGCGGCCGGCCCGTTGTTGGTGATCTTGACGCGCACCTTGGACTTCTGCGGGTCGAACAGCGCGACCAGCTCGGTCCGGGCGCTGCCCTCGAACTCGTACACCGACCCGTTCGGGCCGTGGGCGGCGAGGTGGTAGTCGCCGGAGGCGGAGTGCGGCCAGAAGTCGCCGAGGGTGTCGCCGCCCGAGATGGTGTACCGGCGGGGGGCGGCCTTCGGCGCGGTCCGGTCGTAGATGTAGAGCCAGGCGCCCGCTTCGCCCCGGTTCTCCAGATCCAGCTGGAACCGCCCGGGGGTGTCCGTCTCCTCCTCGTTGACCACCAGGTCGTACGGGAGGGCACGGGCCGGCCGGACACCGGGCTCCTGGGTGGGCATCCGCTGGGGCAGCGGCACCTGGTACGGCTTGCCCTGCGAGGCGATCGGCGCGGGCACCGGGATCGAGACCGGCCGCGGGTCGGCGCCGGAGAAGTCGAGCGCCGAGGTGAGGTCGCCGCAGACCGACCGGCGCCAGGCGCTGATGTTGGGCTCCTCGATGCCGAACCGGGCCTCCAGGAACCGCAGGACGGAGGTGTGGTCGAAGGTCTCCGAACAGACCCAGCCGCCGCGCGACCACGGGGAGATGACCAGCATCGGCACGCGCGGGCCGAGGCCGATCGGCTGGAGGCCGCCCGGGTCGGCGCCGGGGACCAGCGGGCCCATCTCGCCCGGGTGCTTGCCGAGGTCGAGCAGTTCGTCGCGCAGGCTCGCCCTCAGGTCGGCGGAGACGATGCCCTGGCCGCCCGGGCCGCTGACGACCGGCGGCATCGGCGGGACGACGTGGTCGAACAGGCCGTCGTTCTCGTCGTAGTTGATGAGGAAGACCGTCCTGCCCCAGACCTCGGGGTTGGAGGTGAGCGCGTCCAGCACGAGGTTGATGTAGTACGCGCCGTCGGTGGGCGTCGCGGACGGGTGCTCGCTGTACTTGTACGGCGGGACGATCCAGGAGACCTGCGGCAGCCGGCCCTGCTGGACGTCGGCGCGGAACTCCTTCAGCGTGTGGTCGGTGGCGCCCTTGTCCACCAGGGGGCCCGACGCGCCCTCGGCGACCTGGTACCGCTCGAAGAACATCAGCGAGTTGTCGGTGTAGTTGTCCGTGGGGGTGCCCGGCTCGCCGGAGCCGCCCTGGTACAGCTTCCAGCTGACGCCGGCCTTCTCCAGGCGCTCGGGGTAGGTGGTCCAGGTGTAGCCGTTGGTGTTGTTGCGCTCCTCCAGGCCGGGGCCGTTGGGCTTGCGGCCGTACACGTTGCGCGGGTCGCTGGTGCCGGTCCACAGGTAGATGCGGTTGGGCGCGGTGTCGGCGTGGACGGAGCAGAAGTACGAGTCGCAGAGGGTGAAGGCGTCGGCCAGGGCGAAGTGGTACGCCAGGTCCTGGCGCTTGAGGTGGCCCATCGTCATGACGTCCTGCTTCTGGTTCACCCACTGGTCGTGGCGCCCCTCGTTCCAGGCGAGGTGGCCGCTGCTCCAGCCGTGGTCGGTGCCGGCCTGGTACTCGGTGGTGTTCCTGGGGTCGATGTACCAGGGCAGCACCTCCTGCTCGGAGGCGGGCAGACCGCGGTCGTGGTAGCGGCCGGTCTTCACGGCGGCGGCGGGCTGGTGCCAGTTCGGCCGGCCGTCGGGCAGCAGCGTGGGGCGCGGGTCGTCGAACCCGCGCACGCCGCGCAGGGTGCCGAAGTAGTGGTCGAAGGAACGGTTCTCCTGCATCAGGACGACGACGTGTTCGACGTCCTCGATCGAGCGGGTCCGGCCGATCGCGGGCAGTGCCAGGGCCTTGCTGACCGCGGGCGGGAACGCGCCGAGGCCTGCGGCGGCTGCGGACGCGCCGCTCAGCTGGAGGAATCGGCGCCGGTCGATGGAGGCCACGTGGTGTCCTTCCTTCTCGGGGTACAGGGGGGTGCCAAGAAGGTTCGAACATAGGTGCCGCAGCCAGGCCGTACGAGGTCCCCCAGCGAACGCCGCATGAGTTTTCAGCCAATTCCTGTCTAGCCAACTTCCCCGGACCCACCGGCGGCGGGCCCGGAAACCCGCATGCGCCGCCCCGTACCGTTCTGCGAGCATGACCGCATGGTCCACCGTCTCGAACCCATCGTCGTCCGGCACACCCACCGCCTCCCCGCCCCCTCCCGGCCGGGCGTTCCGGCGGGGCAAGGCGCTGTCGTGGCGCGGCAGTTCGACGCCGCGCTGATGTCCGTGGGCTTCAAGCTCTCGGCGGACCTGCTGGAGTACCTGTCGGGACTGCCCGAGGCGACGGTCGTCGACACCGCCGCCCGCACCCTGGGCACCGTCCGCGAGTCGGTGGGCGACCACGTCGGGCACAACGCCTACTTCATCGACTTCCCGCTCAACGTGCCGGACACCTTCGAGTTCTGGACGCACTGCATCGCCGGGGCGCTCGCCGACGACGCGTCGCGAGGCAGTGTGCTCGCCCAACTGCGCACCGGTGTGGTCGACCTGCTGACCCTCCCGTCCTACGGCCGCTACCAGCACAGCTACGCCGAACTGCTCGCCGCCCACGACGAGCTGATCGCAGCTGCGGGCGACCGCATGACGGTCCTGCACCTGGGCGGCGCCCTGGAGGAGGAGGTGACGGCCCTCTACCTGGCCCTGGCCGGCAGCACCACGCCGCTGGGCGAGGAGGGCCTGCGCGACCTCGGCGTGCTCGCCGGGAACTGCGTCGCCGGTCCGCAGCCAGAGGCGATCCCGGTCCGGGAGAACCGCGCCGTCGTCAACCTCGCCCGCCTCCAGGCCGGCGCCGACCTCCTCCTGGACACCGTCACCGACGTGCTCCGGCTGGCCTGCGCACTGTCCGACGGCGACGTGACCCTGGCGGAACCGACCCGGTTCCGGGCGCTGTCCCGACCGGCCCGCCGCGCCCTGCTGGCCGGCCTCGACGCCGTGGTGGGCGCCAACCCCGCCAAGCTCGCCGACGTCAGCGGGCACCGCGAGGCGTTCAAGCGCCTCGGTGAGCGCCTTCACCCGCACGAGTACCCGCGCTGGCCGCGCGCCGCCGAGGTGTTCGCCGTGGCCCGGGGCGAGGTGGCGGCCCGCTCCCTCACCAGCCGCGTCGAGGAACTCCTCGGCGCCGGCGACGTCACCGGTGCGGTACGGCTGCTGGCCGCCGCCCCGGGCATGCTGTTCCGCTCCCTGGACCGTCTGCTGCGTGCGGGCCGCACCCCGGAGGAACGCGACACCGTCGTGGCCGCCGTCGAGCAGGCCGCCCCGCAGGTCTCCGGCCGGGTCCTGCTGTCGGTCCGCGAACACCTCCACAACCGCACCGGGGAAGCGGACGGGCGCCGCCTCTTCGTCAACCGCCTCGGCCGCGCCTGGGTCACCACCGACACCCGACCGCCCCTGCCGGCACCCGAACGCGACCGCCTACTCGCCGCACTGGACGCCGAGACGAGCCGCCGCCTCCCCGACCCCGGGCACCTGCTGATCGACCCCGACGTACTCGACGTCGCACTCCCGCTCAGCGGCAAGGCCACCACCGCCGGACTCGGCGTGCTGCCCCGCGGTTCCCTCACCCCGGTCGACGGCGAACTGCTGCGCTTCTTCGTCTACTGGAAGCAGACCGGTCACAGCACCGACTTCGACCTGTCCGCCCTGATGCTCGACGACTCCTACGAGACGCTCGGCTGGCTCTCCTACACCTCGCTCAGCCAGGTCGAGGGCGAGCACTCCGGAGACGTCACCGACGCCCCCGACGGCGGCTCCGAGTTCATCAACCTGCGCCTGGGCGCCGTACGCGGCAGCGCCATCGTCCCGCAGGTCAACATCTTCTCCGGTGAGGGCTTCGAGGAGGTCGAGGAGTCCTTCTTCGGCTTCATGCTGCGCGACGCCGAACAGCAGGGCCGCCCCTTCGAACCGCGCACCGTCCGGATGAAGTCGGACCTGCGCGGCCCGGGCAGGGTCGCCCTGCCGCTGGCCTTCCTGCGTGGGGACGACGGCCGCTGGCACGCCAAGTGGCTGCACCTGTACCTGAGGGGCAACCCGAACGCCAACCGGGTCGAGGGGAACCGGATGTCGGTCGCCACGCTGCTGCGGGGCATCGTCGGGCGTGACCACCTGACGGTCCGCCATCTGACCGAGCTGATGGGCGAGCGCGCCACCGCCACCACGCTGTGGGACGGCACGTCGCTCCCGGCCGGCCCGGTCACGTACATCGGTCTGGAACGCCCGGAGGGCCTGCACCCGGACTCCGTCGTCATCACCCCGGAAAACCTGCGTGACCTGATCCCCGCCTGACTGCTAGCGTTGGCCCCGGCGAGGCCATGAACGGGCTTCCTTCTCACACCACCTGACATAGCCCGTTCGCTTTCCTCGCCCTCGACCACCCGCCGGGGTGCCACAAGGCACCCCGGCGTCGTCGTTTCCCCGTGGTCCACCTCCTCGGCCGGCGTTGTTCCGCCCCAGGCCGGGTGGGTCCGTGCCGTCCCGTCGGTCCGCTCGGTATGACCGTGATCACATCAATTCCGTTGTGCCGTGGTCCGGCCCCCATCGCGTCTGAGTTCGGGGGTCTGTGCCCACGAGCGAATCGGAGACCGGACTGTGCGTGCTGACCGAGGTGGCGGGGCGGAGAAGGAGAAGCCCGGAGGGGAGGCCGGAGGGGAGGAGCCCGGAGGGCGGCGGTGGATCGACTACCCGCGCAGAGGGCGGCGTGGAGTCCGCCGCTGGCTCCCGTCCTGGCGGCAGCTGCTCCTGGTGGCGGGGGCCGGGGCCGCGGTGCTGACGGGGTGGCTGACCTGGTTCTACGTCACCACCCACGTCCCGGAGGACCTGAACGCCTTCGCCACCCAGCAGAACAACGTGTACTTCTGGGCGGACGGCACCGAGATGGCACGGATCGGCGAGACCAACCGGCAGGAGGTGCCGCTCGACCAGGTACCGGAGTCGGTGCAGTGGGCCGTACTGGCGGCTGAGAACGAGACCTTCTACTCGGACCCGGGGATCTCCTTCACGGGCATCGGCCGCGCGGTCTACCAGATGGTCTCGGGCGGTGAGACCCAGGGCGGCTCGACCATCACCCAGCAGTACGTCAAGAACAACTACCTGAACCAGCGTCAGGACTTCTCGCGCAAGCTCAGCGAGATCGTCATCGCGATCAAGCTGGACCGGCGGATGGGCAAACCGGACATCCTGGCCGGCTATCTGAACACCAGTTGGTTCGGGCGCGGCAGCTACGGCATCGAACGGGCCGCGGCGGCGTACTACGGCAAGGACGTCTCGCAGCTCAACCCGAGCGAAGGGGCCTTCCTCGCCGCCCTGCTGAAGGGGGCCGGGCAGTTCGATCCGGGGATCAGCGCGAACAACCACCGGCGGGCCGAGGACCGGTGGTCCTGGATCCTGGACCGGATGGTGAAGGTCGGCAGGCTCTCCGCCGCCGAACGCGCCCGGTACACGGTGTTCCCCGAACCCAGGACCCAGCCGAAGGCGGCGGGGCTGAGCGGCCAGGTCGGGTACCTGGTGGACATGGCCAGGACCTACGTGGAGGGCCACAGCGACATCACACAGGCCCAGTTCGACCTCGGCGGCCACCAGATCTTCACCACCTTCGACAAGCCCAAGGTCAACGCGCTGGCCGCCGCGGTGCGGGACGCCACCAAGGGGATCGACCCCGACAGCCGCGAGACCGACCGGTTACTGAAGGTCGGTGCCGCCTCGGTGGCCCCGGACGGGAGGATCGTCGCGCTCTACGGCGGAACCGACTACCTGAAACAGGGCTTCGACAACGCCAACACCTCCACGGTGCCGGTCGGTTCGGCCTTCACCCCGCTGGTCTACGCCTCGGGCCTGAGCGAGGGCGTGCAGCGCAAGCGGGGCGGCAGCCGCACCCCGGTGGTGCCCGCCACCACCTACGACGGCGACGACGGCGTGAACGTGATGACCCCGGAGGGGCCGTACTGGGGGCGCAACGGGCGGATAGCGAAGACCGCCAACGACGGCAAGCGGAGCTGGGGGACGGTCACCCTGAGGAGCGCGGTGGAGCAGTCCGTCAACGGGCCGATGATGCAGCTCGCCATGGACGTCGGCCTGGACCGGGTGCAGAAGACCGCCGCCGACCTGGGCCTGCTCCCGGGCAGCATGGGGGAGTTGGTGCCGGCCTTCGGCGTCGGGAACTCCACACCGAGCGCGATCAGGACCGCCGACGCCTACGCCGCCTTCGCCGCCGGAGGCAGCCACACGGACCCGTACTCCGTCCTGCGGATCACCCGGAACGGCGAGCCGCTCGGGCTGCGCTTACCGACCGCCGTACAGGCGCTGACCCCGCAGGTCGCGGGGGAGGTGGACGCGGCGCTCAAGAGCGCGGTCCGCACCGGGAGCGCCAAGGCGGCGGCGGAGGCCGGGCCGGACCTGGCCGGGAAGCCGGGGACGACCCCGGACCGCACGGCGGGGTGGTTTGTCGGCTACGACGCGCGGATGTCCACGGCCGTCACGGTCTTCCGGGCGGACCTGAAGGACATGAAGCTGCTCTCACTGGAGGGGCTGGGCGGCGCCGCCCCGGACACCCCGGACTCCGCGCTGCCCACCCAGATCTGGACCTCGTACATGAAGGCGGCCGGTGGCCCGGGAGACGCGAGCGGCCGGTAGGGCCTGGGGCGCCGGTAGGGCCTGGGGCCGGGCGGCCGCGGGGCGTGGTGTCACGGCCCCGCGGTCGCCCGGGCCGGGTCACTTGACCAGGCGGGACCAGTCGGCCGGCTGCCCCGGGTCCAGTGCGCGCAACTGGTCGAGCACCTTGGGGTCCTGGGCGTCCAGCCAGTCGGCGACCTGGCGGAAGGACACGCAGCGGACGCCCTCCCGGGTGCAGACGCTCTTCATCACGTCCTCGATGGCCTGCATGTAGATGCCGCCGTTCCAGCTCTCGAAGTGGTTCCCGATGAAGAGCGGGGCCCGGCTGCCGTTGTAGACCCGTTCGAAGCCGTTGAGGTAGCCGTTCCGGGTCTCCTTCTCCCACGCGTCGTACTTCTTCGGATCGCCCTTGGTGGTGTCCCCGGACTGGTTGGCGAGGAAGTTGTAGTCCATCGAGAGGACCTGGGTCGATTTGCCCGGGTAGGGCAGCAGTTGGAGCGGGAAGTTCCAGATGCCGTCCTTCTTGCCGGGCCAGACCTGGAACTCACCCGGTGAGCTGGCGTCGTACCGGAAGCCGGCCGCCTTCTCGGCCGCGAGCAGGTTCTTCTGGCCCTGCAGGCAGGGGGCGCGGCCGCCGACCGCCTCCTTGGTGTAGTCGAAGGGCAGCGGCGGGAGGTTCTTGAAGCCGGTGTTGGTCTTCCAGTTGGTGACGAAGGAGATCGCCTGGTCGAGCTCGCTCTTCCACTCCTCGGTGCTCCAGTCGTCGCCGCCCTTGGATTCGCAGAAGTGCCCGTTGAAGTGGGTGCCGATCTCGTTCCCGTCCTGCCAGGCCAGGCGCAGTTGCTCCAGGGTGTCCTTGATGTGGGCGTCGGTGGCGAAGTCGATGGCGGAGGCGCCGGCGTCGTGTTGCGGCGGGTGGTAGAGCGTGCGTTTGGACTTGGGCAGGGTGTAGATGCCGCTGAGGAAGAACGTCATCTGGGCGTTGTTCTCCGTGCCCAACTTGCGGAAGCGCGAGAACTGTTCGTCGTCGCCCTCCAGTGCGCCGTCCCAGGAGAACACCACGAACTGCGGCGGCTTCTCACCGGGCTTCAGCTTCTCGGGCCGGGGTTGTCTGGGCTGCGGGCCGGTGTCGGAGGTGGAGCCGTCGCCGAGCACCTTGACCTGGCCGTCCCAGGTCGGCGTGGCGCTGGGGGTCGGGGTGGCACCGGGGCTGCTGGGGCTGTCGGAGGGTGTGCCGCTCGGGTCGGGTGTGCTCTCCGGAGCGGCGCCGGCGGTGGCCGGTCTGCCCTTCGAGTCGGGGCCTCCCGTGCCCAGGCCGAGGGCCACGACGACCCCCGTTGCCAGCAACACAGCCACGCCACGAGCAGGCCGCACCGTTCCTCCGCTTCTCCGACCTGCCGTCAGGTATCGGTCGGATAGTCATACGTATGGTGCGAACATCAGAACACCTTGATCGACAATGTGTCGAGGCTTGCATGGAAGGGGAGTTGGGAGATATGTGTGCGACAGGAGGCCGGCCGCACCCCGGGTGGGTGTGGCCGGCCTCCTGGTCGGGCGGGATCCGGTCGGGCGGCTCAGCGGCCCGCGTAGACGTCCTCGACGTAACGGCGCTCGTCGATCAGGCCCTGGAGCCAGGCCTGGGCCTGGCCCTCGTCGGCGCCGGGGGTCCGGCTCCGGTAGAGCTCGCGGAATGCGGCGCGGACGCCCGGGGCCATCCGGGCGCCGTCGCCGCACACGTAGACCTCGGCGCCGGCGGCGAGCAGGCTCCAGACCTCCGCGCCCTCGGCGGCGATGCGGTCCTGGACGAAGCGCCGGCCGTCGACGGGCCGTTCGCTGAAGACCGGGCGCATCGAGACGGCGCCGGCCTGCTCGGCGGCGAGCAGTTCGTCGCGGTGCAGGTAGTCGGCGTCGGGCGCGTCGCAGCCGAAGTAGAGCAGGGCCGGGGCGAGTTCGGTGGCCCTGTCCCTGCCCGTGTCCTCGGCGGTGGCGGTGGCGGTGGCGGTGGCGAGCAGGGCGCGGCGGTCGGCGACCGCGCCGCGGAACGGCGCCAGGCCGGTGCCGGCCGCGATCATGATCACCGGAGCGCGGTGGCCGATCCGGAACGTCTCGCGGCACGGCTGGAGGCGCGCCAGCACGGTGTCCCCGACGGCCGCCCGGTCGAGGTAGCCGGAGCCGACGCCCCGGAAGGAGCCCCGGCCGGAGCGGGCCGGGGCGTCGAGCACGGAGACCATCAGGTCCACGTGGCGAGGGGCGCTGGTCGGCGAGGTGGAGATGGAGTACATCCGGGGCCGGATCGGCGGCAGCAGTTCCAGCAGCACCGGCCAGGTCAGGACCTCCCGCAGGGCCGGGTGGTCCTCGACCAGGTCCAGCAGCGTCCGCGGGTCGTCCTCGGGCAGCGCCCGCAGCGCGGCCCGCTCGGGCGGGCAGGGGTTGAGGTCGGCCAGCGTCGCGCGCTGGGCGGCGCTCGGGCGGTCCTGCAACTCGACGTGGTGGGTGAGCAGTTCGCGGACCGTCAGCGGCCGGTCCACGGCGAGGATGGTGCGCCGGTTCGCCACGATGCCGAGCAGGGTGTCCGGGTCGGCGCCGAACACCTTGGCGGCGCGCTCGACCAGGGCCGGGTCGTTGGCCGGCAGTACCGAGACGTGGTCCGCGGTGCGGTAGTCGACGCCCTCCGGCAGGGCCAGCCGGACCAGGCGCTTGACCCGGGGGTAGGCGGGGTCGGTGAGGCTGCCGACCGCCGTGACGGTCAGCCCGATCACGCGGCGCTTCGCGGCCAGGGCGTCCAGCGGGCCGCCGGCCAGCTCGGTCACGGTGTACGTCTCCAGGGCGGCGGCCTCGGCGGGAGCGGGCGCGGGGCCGGTGACGGGGGCGACGACGGGTGCAGCGGCGTCGCCGTACCGCTCCAGCAGGGCCCGGCTCAGCGCCGTGGTGAACTCCGCCACCTTCCCGGCCAGATCGCCGGAGGCGTCGGCTGCGCCCCGGGCGAGCAGCCGGGTGCCGCCGAGGGCGGCGAGGCCCTCGTCGATCAGCGTCGGCACGCGCTGGTACGTGGCGGCGTACGTCCGGTCGCCGATGCCGAGCACCGCGTATCGGACGTCCTGCGCGAACCCGGCGGTGCCCCGGCCGCCGGCGCCCGTGCCTCCGCCGCCCTCGGCCTGTTCGGCCTGCTCGGTCGCCGTCCGGAGCCGGCGGACGAACTCCGCCGCGTCGTCCGTCGGCTGCCCGTTGTACGAGGCGGCGGTGATCACCACCGGCCGGTCGGTGGGCAGCCCGTCCGCGTAGGCGTCCAGCGGGGCGACGGCGGTGTCGCAGCCGAGCGCGGCCGCCGCGTCGGCCAGCTGCCGGGTGAACTCGCGGCAGGCACCGTAGTTGGAGCCGTGCAGGAGCAGCAGGCCGGTGCCCTGGCGGACCCGCCCGGGCAGGTCGGCGGCGCGGACCGGCGCGTCCGCCACCGCCGGGGGTGCGGGCGTGCGCGGGGCGAGGGCGAGGGTGAAGTCGTCGGGCTTGATGGTGAGCGTCTGCTTGATGGTCAGCTGGTAGTCGGCGTGGTCGATCAGCCGGTAGCGGTGGACCAGCATGCCGAGCAGCATGGTCGCCTCGTGCAGCGCGAACTGCCGCCCGATGCAGGCGCGTTCGCCGGTGCCGAAGGGCTTGAAGGCGTGCGGTGAGCGGGCCGCCTCGGGCTCGGGGTCGAAGCGGGAGGGGTCGAACAGCTCCGGGTTGTCGCCCCAGACGGGGTCGCGGTGCAGCATCATCGTGGCCACCAGGACCGGCTCCCCGGCGCGGATCGGGATCCGGCCGCCGAGCAGGGTGTCCGCGCGGGCCTCCCGGCTGAACGCGGGGGCCGTCGGCCACAGCCGCAGCGCCTCGTTGAGCACCTGCCGGGTGTACCGGAGCCGGCCGATGTCCTCGTACGAGGGCTCCGGGTCGGCCTGGTCGCCCCAGAGCGCGTCCACCTCGCGCTGGACCTCGCGGAGCACGGCGGGGTGCTTGACGAGGTAGTACAGCGCGAAGGAGAGCGCGCCCGAGGTGGTCTCGTGGCCGGCGATCAGGAAGGTGATCACCTGGTTGCGGATGTTCTCGGCGTCCAGTCTGCTGCCGTCGGCGGGGTGCACGGCGTCGAGCATCAGGCCCAGCAGGTCCTCGGCCGGGCCCTGTTCGGGGCTGCCGGCGCGGGCGGCGATCACCTCGTCCACCACCGAGGCCAGGTACCGGGCGTCGCCCCGGGCGGCCTGGTCGGGCTCGCCGTGGTCGAGTTCCGGGTCGCGCAGGAGCTTGTTCATCGCCCAGTTCAGGGAGCGGACCATCGCCTCGACGAAGGGGTGCGGCTCCTCCCGGTCGAAGGAGCCGAAGTCGAAGCCGAAACCGGCCAGCCCGATGGTGTCCAGGGTCATCCGGGTCATGTCGCCGGGCACGTCCACGACCAGCCCTGCGGCCGACCGGCCGTCCCAGGACTCGATCAGGCGGCGGGCCACCCGCAGCATCACCGGGTGGTAGGTGCGCATCGAGCCGAGCGCGAAGGCGGGCATCAGGATGTCGTGCGCCCTGGCCCAGTTCGGCTCCGCGTTGTACGCCGTGAACAGGCCGTCCCCGGTGAACTCGCGGACGTTCTCCAGGGCCGGTCCGATCGACTTGGTGAACCGCTCCTCGTCGGCCAGCTCCTCGACCAGGTCCAGGCCGCTGACGATCAGGGTGTCCCGCCCGTGCAGGCGCTGGACGAAGGCCGGGGCGTGCCGCCGGGCCAGCTCCATGGTGCGCAGCAAGGGGGCGGCGATCGGCGGCGCCGACGAGATGTCGACCAGCGGCACCCCGGCGGCGCTCTGCCGGGGCACCAGGGTCTCGGGCGGGAGCCCGGCCCCGGCCGGATTCGCAGCCTCGGCTGCCGCCGGGGTCATCGTCTCGGTCATGGGTTGTCGCCTTCCGTGGCAGGAGAAACCTCGTCGTCCTCCACTCTCGCCCGAGCAGGGCGGGAACCCGGGCCCGAGGACTACATGTTTGTGCAGTAGCGGCGGTCGCGGAAGACTTGTCAACGGACCGTCAGGTCTGCTGCACGCGCAAGTTGTACACGGGAGGGGCCGGGATGAGACTGACCGACTGCGAGTCGACGGCGGAGAGCTGGCAGGACCTCGCCGTCATCTGGCGCAACCGTACGCTGCGGTTGCTCGACCACGTGCCGGTGGCGCTGGCGGTGTGCGAGTTCAGCGGCCGGATCATGATCGTCAACCGGGCGATGGCCGCCGAATTCGGCCTGCTGCCCGGGCAGTTGCGCAACCGGAAGATCCTGGAGTTCTTCACCCTCCGGGACAGCGCCACCATACCGGCGCTCGCCGAGGCCGTCCGCCTGCACCGCCGCTCGCAGTACCCGGCGCCGGTCTCCTGGTCGGCCGCCGACGGCACCGAGCGGAGCGGCGAGATGACCGTCGCCCTGGTCGGCGACACCCCGGAGGAGGCCCCGAACCTGCTGCTCTCGCTGCCGGTCCGCAGCGGGCCCGCCGACCCGCCGGCCGCCCCCCGCCCCGAGGTGAGCCCGATCGAGGCCCGGATCCTCGCCGCCGCCGCCCGCGGCGCGACCACCGCCCAGATCGGCCGGGAGATCGGCCTCACCCCGGACGGCGTCAACTACCACCTCGCCCGGCTCACCCGCCGCTGGCAGTTGCCCAACCGCACCGCGCTGGTCGCCCGCGCCTACGCCACCGGCGTCCTGGCCCCCGGCGCCTGGCCGCCGGAGCCGGCCCCCCGACCATGACGGGGGCGGCTCGCGGGGGAGGCCAGCGGGCTGGGCTGCGCGGGCTGGGTTGCACGGGGCTGGGCCGTTCGGTGATTTAGTTATATGCTCACAATGATTTCAACAATACAAATACTTGTGGAGCCCCCACCATGCCGGACGCCGCCCTACGACGGCCCTGGCTCGTGCTCGCCATCTGCTGCATGAGCCTGCTGATCGTCAGCCTCGACAACACGATCCTGAACGTCGCCCTGCCCGCCATCCAGCGCGACCTGCACACCTCGGTGTCCGGGCTGCAATGGACGGTCGATGCCTACACGCTGGTGCTGGCCAGCCTGTTGATGCTCTCCGGCTCCACCGCCGACCGGGTGGGCCGCCGCCGGGTCTTCCAGATCGGGCTGGTGGTCTTCACCGCGGCGTCGCTGCTGTGCAGCCTGGCCCCCGGGCTCGGCTGGCTCGTCGCCGCACGGATGCTCCAGGCGGTCGGCGGATCGATGCTGAACCCCGTCGCCATGTCGATCATCAGCAACACCTTCACCGACTCCCGGCAGCGTGCCCGCGCCATCGGCGTGTGGAGCGGCGTCGTGGGCATCAGCATGGCCGCCGGACCGATCGTCGGCGGCGCCCTGGTCGAGTCGGCCGGCTGGCGGGCCGTCTTCTGGATCAACGTGCCGATCGGCCTGGCCGCGCTGTTCCTGACCCGCAGGTACGTGCCGGAATCACGGGCGCCGCGGCCCCGCCGGGTCGATCCGGTCGGCCAGGTGCTCGTCATCGTCCTGCTCACCGCGCTCACGTACGCGATCATCGAGTCGCCGGAGCGCGGCTGGACCTCGCCGCTCGTCGTCAGCTGCGCGGCGGCGGCGCTGGCCGCGCTGCTGGGCCTGCTGTGGTACGAGCCCAGGCGCGCCGACCCGCTGATCGAGCTGCGGTTCTTCCGGTCCGCGCCGTTCGCGGGCGCCACCGTGATCGCGGTCGCCGCCTTCGCCTCCCTGGGCGGGTTCCTGTTCGTCAGCTCCCTCTACCTGCAGAACGTGCGCGGGCTCACCCCGCTGCACGCCGGACTGTTCATGCTGCCGATGGCGGTGACGGCGCTGCTGACCGCACCGTTGTCCGGCCGCATGGTCGCCTCCCGGGGGCCGCGCATCCCCCTGCTCCTCGCCGGGGCGGCCCTGTGCGCGAGCGCCGGGCTCCAGGCGCTCACCTACTCCGAGCACCTTCCGACGGCCGTGCTGGTCGTCGCGTACCTGCTCTTCGGCACCGGCTTCGGCCTGGTCAACGCGCCCATCACCAACACCGCCGTGTCGGGCATGCCCCGTTCGCAGGCCGGTGTCGCGGCCGCGGTGGCCTCCACCAGCCGGCAGATCGGCCAGTCCCTCGGCGTGGCCGTCGTCGGCGCCCTGATGGCGGGCGGGGCGTACGCGCACACGGCGGCCTTCACCGACGCCGGGCGGACGGCGTGGTGGATCATCGCAGGCTGCGGCGCCGCCGTGCTGGTCACGGGTACGCTCACTTCCGGCCGCTGGGCCCGGGAGACGGCCCTGCGCACGGCGGAGCGGCTCGCCTCCGAGGAGACGCCGGAGGCGCCGGGGACAAGGGAGACGAAGGAGACGGTGAACACCTGATGGACCGCCCGCACACCGGCGAGCACCACGAGGGGGACGAGGCCGCCACCAGCACGGCGACCAGGGTCTGGCAGGGGCTGAACGCGCTCGTCCTGGAGCGCTACGACCGCCGCAAGACCGTCGCCGAAGCCCTCGGCATGAGCTTCAGCCGGGTCAGGGCGCTGCGCCGCCTCGGCGCCGACCCGATCACCCTGCGGGACCTGGCCGAGCGGCTGGGCAGCGACCCGCCCTACACCACCGTCATCGTCGACGACCTGGTGCGGCGCGGCCTCGCCGAACGCGTCACCAATCCCGCCGATCGCCGGTCCAAGCTGGTCCATCTGACCGAGGAGGGCCAGGCGAAGGCCGCCCTCGCCGTCAGGATCCTCACCACCCCGCCCGACGACCTGCTCGCCCTGCCCCCGGAGGACATCCAGGCGCTCGACCGCGTCCTGGCGAAGCTCCTGGACTGAACCCCCCGGGCGCGGGGAGCCGCGGCGGCCTCGGGCGGGTGGCCGCCACGGCCGCTGGTCGACCGTGCGAGGAGCGCTCGGTGGCCGCGCTGGAGCGGATCGGGCAGGAGCGGGCGAGGCTCGACGCGCACATCGCGGACACGGCCAGGACCCGCGACGCGCTGATGGGTACAGCCCCTGCCGCACTCGAGGAGCAGTCCGCCGACGGGCTGTGAGGCCAGGGTGAAGGTCGTGGGTGGGGCCGGTGATCGGCCGTTGATCGGGCGTAGACGGCAAGCCTGCAGCATCTGGAACCGGAGGGGACCGGTTCGGAGGCCACAGCCTGACCACCGGGACCCACGCGGTCGGACCACGGACCGCGCGGGTGCCCAGCGCTGATGCCGCCACCGGTCCCGACCCCCATCAGGAGTCCGGACCACGAAGGGCAGACGAGGCATGGACGGCGGGCAGTGGGTGCAAGCGGTGAGGCCGGCGGCGGGCTTCGGCGAGCAGTTGAGGGTACGGCGCGAGCGGATCGGCCTGACCCAACAGTGCCTGGCCGATCACGCCACCCTGAGCGTGCGGGCGATCCGGGACATGGAGAGCGGCCGAGTCAGAAGGCCGCGGAACGAGACCGTCCGGCTGCTGGCGGACGCGCTGCGGCTGGAGGGCCGCAGCCGGACGGACTTCGAGGAGGCCGCGCGTCGGCACCCGCTCGCCGATGAGCCGGCGGCCGTGGCGCCGGTCGCCCCGCCGGTGGCGCGCGGGGCCATCGTCGGCCGGGAGATGGAGGCCGAGGTGCTGTCCGACGCCTTCGCCGTGCACGGGGACCGGCTGGTCTCGCTGGTGGGGCTCGGCGGGGTCGGCAAGACCCGGCTCGCCCTGGAGGTGGCCCGCCGCCTGCACCTGGCCGCCTGCTGGTCGGTGCGCTGGGTGGACTGCGCCGGCGACCCGGCCCCCTGGCACGGCCGGATGGACGACATCGTCCGGGACATCGGCGACCGGCCCGCCCTGCTGGTGCTGGACGGCGCCGACGGCGGGGTGGACGCCGGCCGGCTGGACGGGCTGTTCCACCACTGCCCCGGGCTGCGGGTGCTGATCACCGCCCGGGAGGCCTGGCCGCTGCCCGGCGGGCAGGTCGTCCCGCTCGCGCCGCTGCCCGTACCGGCCCCCGAACTCGACGCCGAACCGGAGGCGTTGGCGCAGATCGGCGCCGTCCGGCTGCTGCTCTCGCACCTGCGCCGGCTGCGCCCCGGCTACACCCTGGAGCGCTCCGAGGCCCCCGCCGTGGCCGCGCTCTGCCGCCACCTGGACGGCCTGCCGGGGGCGTTGGAGCGCGCGGCGGGGTGGACGCTGGTGCAGTCCACCGCCCAGCTGCTGGCCCGGCTGTCGGCCGGCCCGTTCACGCTGGCGGCACCGCCGGTGGTGTACGGCACGCGCGGCGACGTCCGGGACGAGGTGGAGCCGGCGATCCAGCGGTTGACGGAGCGCCAGCGGGCCCTGCTGGACGTGCTCGTGGACGAACCCGGCGACTGGTCGGGGGAGGACGCGGTGGTCCGCAGCGGCTGGGCGCCGCAGACCTGCCTGGCGACGGTGCACGAACTGCTGTCGCGCGGACTGATCCGCAGCGTGCCCGCCCGCGACGGGGTGCGCTTCACGGTGCTCAACGTGTGCCGCCGCCTCCTCCGGGAGGAGCCCGGGCACCGGTTCGCGCCGGCCGGGGACGTCCAGCTGCTCGCCGTCGCGGGCTGACCACACGGCGTCCGTCCGGGTGTCGATACTGCCGCTTCTTGCCCGCATCTTGCCGCACGAGCTGCCGGTCGCCGGGCCCGATCGTTCCTAGCGTTCTCCGTGGGGCTGGACCGCCGCGGAATACGCGCCGGAATTCCCGGGCCGCCGGCAGGGGCGTCGGCGGAATTCCATCGAGGATCGCTACCGACGAGGGCTGGATTGTGGAGCACGGAAATGCAAGAGAGAGCAGACTGGACGTCGTCGTGACGACGACGGCCTCGGATTCGCACACCTGGAACCTGGTGTTCCTGCAACTGCTGCTGGAGGAAATGGGCCACCGGGTGACGAACCTGGGCGCGTGCGTCCCCGACGCCCTGCTGCTCTCCGAATGCCGCCGGATCGAACCTGACCTGATCGTGGTCAGCAGCGTCAACGGGCACGGCTACCAGGAAGGGCTGCGGGTGATCCCGGCCCTGCGCGCCTGCCCGGAACTGCGACGCACCCCGACGGTCATCGGCGGCAAGCTCGGCATCGCCGGAACCGACGACCCCGACCGCGAGCGCACACTGCTGGCGGCCGGCTTCGACCGGGTCTTCGAGGAGGACTCCGCGGTGGCCGGGTTCCGCGAGTTCGTCGACGGGCTGCACTCCCGGGTCCTGCTGTGACGAGCTTCGGCGCGTTCGTGGCGCAGGCCGCGGAGGCCGGCGCACTGGTCGTCCAGCCCCGGATGGGGATGGCGCAGGCGGCCCGGATGCGGGAGGGCCTGCTCGCCACCCGGGCGGCGGCCGCCGTCACCGTCGGCACCATCACCCTGGACAGCTACACCCGCACCGGTGACCTCGACGCCGCGCGGCGGGCCCTGGCCGCCGGGGCCGGCCTCAACGGCTACCCGATCGCCACCCACCCGGTCGACGTCACCCGGGCGGTCCTGGCCGGGGTGGCGGACGCGGGCTTCCCGGTACAGGTCCGGCACGGCTCGGCCGCGCCGGAGCACATCATCGGGGCGCTGCTGGCGGCCGGCCTGGACGCCACCGAGGGCGGACCGGTCTCCTACTGCCTGCCGTACGGCCGCACCCCGCTGCACGAGGCGGTGGCCCGCTGGCAGCGCAGCTGCGAACTGCTGTCGTCCATGCGGGAGTTCGGTGCGGATCCGCACCTGGAGACCTTCGGCGGCTGCATGATGGGCCAGCTCTGCCCGCCCTCGCTGCTGATCGCCATCAGCGTCCTGGAGGCGCTGTTCTTCCGCCAGCACGGGCTGCGCAGCATCTCGCTCAGCTACGCCCAGCAGGCCAACGCCCGCCAGGACGAGGAGGCGCTGGCCGCGCTCGGCCGGATCGCGGGCGAACTGCTCGCGGACGTCGACCACCACCTCGTGGTGTACGCGTACATGGGCGTGTACCCGCGCTCGCCCGGCGGCGCCCGGCTGCTGCTGGAGGACGCCGCGCGGCTCGCGGTGCGCGGCGGCGCCGCCCGGCTGATCGTCAAGACCACGGCCGAGGCGCACCGCATCCCGACTGTCGCCGAGAACGTCCGGGCGCTGGAGACCGCCGCCGCGGCCGCCACGGCGGAACGCGCCCGCCCCCGGCCCGCCGCCCCGCCGGACACCGGGATCGAGGCCGAGGCCAGGGCGCTGATCGGCGCGGTGCTCGACCTGGACGCCGACCTCGGGCGGGCCCTGGTGCGGGCGTTCGCGGCCGGCTACCTGGACGTGCCGTACTGCCTGCACCCCGACAACGCCGGGCGGACGCGCAGCTCGCTCGGCCCGGACGGACGGCTGCTGTGGTCCGCCGTCGGCTCGATGCCGATCGCCGGGCTCGCCGAGGGCGGCCGTGCGCCGATCCTCGGCTCGGCCGGGCTGCTGGCCGCGCTCTCCCAGGTCCAGCAGCGCTACGACGACCGGGCCGGGCGCTCGCCCGCACCCGCACTGCGGGGGCTGCCCGCCGCCCGGTGAGACGCCCGGTGAGGCGCCCGCTGAGAAACCACGCTCCACGCTCCACGAGAGAACGAGAGAAGAGGACCCCGACCATGCCCGACACCACGCCCCTGCCGCCGACCGACCCGGGCCGGCACCTGACCGCGCCGGCCACCCGCAGCGCGCTCCGGATCCAGCAGCACCTGCTCACCGCGGCCCGCGAGTTCCTGCGCGGCCGGGGCTTCACCGAACTGCTGCCGCCGATCATCGGCCCGGTCACCGATCCCGGTGCGCGCGGCTCCAAGCAGGTGGACATCGACTTCTACGGCCACCGCTACAAGCTGATGACCAGCGCGATCCTGTACAAGCAGGCCTCGCTGCTCGCCTTCGACAAGATCTTCTGCATCGCCCCGAACGTCCGCCTGGAACCGCTGGAGACCGCCGGGACGAACCGGCACCTCGCCGAGTTCCACCAGCTGGACGTGGAGGTCGCCGGGGCGAGCCGGGACGACGTCGTCCAGCTGGCCGAGGACCTGGTGGTGCACATGGTCGACAGCACCGTCCGCGCGCTGCCCAAGGAGTTCGCCGACCTCGGCCGGGACCCGCAGGCCTTCGCCGAACTGCTGCAGGGCTCCTTCGGCCGCATCCGGCACGCGGAGGCGGTCGCCGAACTCCAGGGCATCGGGCACCCGCAGAGCCCCGAGGCCGAACTCGACTGGGAGGGCGAGGCGTTGCTGTCGGCCCGGCGGGACCGGCCGTTCTTCGTCACCGACTACCCGAAGGGCTCGCGCGGCTTCTACGACCGCGAGCACCCCGACGACCCGGGCCTGCTGCGCAACTTCGACCTGCTGGCGCCCGAGGGCTACGGCGAACTGTGCAGCGGCAGCCAGCGCACCAACGACTACGCGGAGATCGTCACCCGGATGCGGGAGACCGGCGAGAACCCGCAGAAGTACCGCTGGTACCTGGACCTGGTGCGCGAGGGCGTGCCGGCCAGCGCGGGCTTCGGCATCGGGGTCGAGCGGCTCACCCGGTACGTCGCCGGGCTGGACGCCGTCTGGCAGGCCAGCGCCTTCCCGAAGATCGCCGGGGTGGTGTCGCCGTGAGCGACCTCAGCGCGCCGGGATTCCCGGAGGAGGAGGTCCGGCACCGGGCCCGCGCCGGGGCGGCTGCCGCCTTCCCGCCCGCCGAGGAGTACGGACACGTGCTGTTCGGCGCCGGCCAGTCGGGCGCGGCGGACCGGGCGGCGCCGCCGGACGCCCTGGACGCGCTGCGGATCGTCCCGCCGCTGTTCCTGCCGCAGCGGCTGGCCAAGCTGATCGACCTCGGCCGCGAGCCCGACTACCGGGACGTCGAACTCGCCACCGCCATCGGCGGGTTCGCCTCCGCGCTGCCGGTGTACGTCTCCGCGACCGGCTCCACCCGGGCCGCCGGCGGTGACCTCGGGCTGGCGCTGAGCCGGCAGGCCGGGGCGCTCGGCATCCCGATGGTGATCGGCGAGAACGTGGTGCCGGTCAACGGCTACGGCCGGCTCGGCGAGGCGGCCGACCGCACGCTGCTCGGCCGGCTGCGCGCCTACACCGAAGAACTTCCGGACGGCCTCGGCGGCGTGGCCGTCCAGCAGAGCACCGAGGACGCCGACGCCGAGGTGTGGAACCTCGTCCACAGCGACCCGGCCGCCCTGCCGCTGCTGGAATCCGGGCGGCTGGCCTTCGAGTTGAAGGTCGGCCAGGGCGCCAAACCGGGCCTGGGCGGCATGACGGTGCTGGAGGCCGAGGCCGCCGCCGCGCTGGGCGACCGCTTCGGGCTGGACCCGTTGTTCGGCGACGGGCGGGTGCTGCGCGCCGCCACCCCGGGCACCTTCACCGCGGAGATCCTGCGCCAGCAGATCCGGCTGATGCGCAACAACTACCCGCGGGTGCGGATCTGGGTGAAGCTCTACCCCGGCCGGGACGTGGCCGAGGCCGCCCGGGTGGCGCACGAGGCCGGGGCGGACGCCGTCGTGGTGGACGGCGCCGAAGGCGGAACCGGCTGGGCGCCCGGGGTGTTCCTGCCGCACGTCGGACTGCCGCTCGCGGAGTGCCTGCGCCGGCTGGCGGTCGCGCCGCCGCCCTCGCTGCTGGTCTCCGGGCGGATCTGGGAAGGCGCCAGAGCGGTCAAGGGCCTGGCCTCGGGGGCCCGTGCGGTGGGCCTCGGGCGGGCGGCGCTGATCGCCGTGGCGGAGGACCGGGAATTCGGGCTCCGCCGTTTCGTGGACTGTCTGGCGCTGGAACTCCGACTGCTGATCAGCGCGCTCGGAAAGTACGCTCCGCAGGCCCTGGACCGGGAGGACGTCTGGTCCCCCGAGGAATGCGGAATCACCGCCGGCCGGTAGCCCCGGCCTGCCCGGGTCGATTCCTGCGGCATGTCCGGAAAGCGGCAGCGGAAAACTGCCGATTTCCTTCCTCCTTTCCTGCCGATAGGGCCGTCGAATTCCCCCTATCGTCGAACTCGTCGCCGATTCATCTCACTTCTGGGGCTGGATGATGTCCTCTCGCGGTTTTCCTACTGAGAATGCTGCGCCCGAAAGCACGGCGCCCGAAATCACGGCGCCTGAAATAACGGTGTCCGCTTTCGAGCCGCCCGCTTTCGAGCCGTTCGCCTCCGCCGTCCGCCGCTTTCCGGAGCGGCCGGCCGTCCGCACCGGCGGCCGGACCGTCAGCTACCGGGAGCTGGACGGCCTGACCGCCGCGCTCGCCGCCCGGCTCGCCCCCGGGGGGATGGTCGCCGTCACCGGCCGCGACCGGCTGGACCACGTGGTCGCGCTGCTGGCGGTCCTGCGGGCCGGCGCCACCTACCTGCCGCTGGACCGGGAGGCCCCGGAGGAGCGCAACCGCTGGATCACCGAGGACGCCGGGGCCTCCCTCGCCCTCGGCGGCGAGGAGCTCACCGAGCTCACCGGGCGCAGTGCCGCTGCCGGTGCGGGCTACGTCATCTACACCTCCGGCACCACCGGCCGCCCGAAGGGCGTGCACGTCCCGCTCGCCGCGCTGACCGGCCACCTGGCCGCCGCCGTCCGGACCTTCGGCCTGACCGAGCAGGACGTGGTGCTGCAGTTCGCCCGTCCGACGGTGGACGTGGCCGTGGAGCAGGTCCTCGGCGCGCTGTCCGCCGGGGCCTGCCTGGTCCTCCCGGAGCACCAACTCCTCTCCCCGGCCGAACTGCTGGACCTGCTGGACGCCGAGGGCGTCACCGTCGCCAACCTGGCCGCCGGCTACTTCCAGGACGTGGTGGCGGCCCTGGGCGGCCGGGTGCCGCGCACCCTGCGGCTGATGATCTCGGGCAGCGACAAGCTGGAGCCCGCCACCGCCGCCGCCTGGTGGGCCGCGACCGGGGTGCCGCTGCTGAACGCGTACGGACCGACCGAGACCGTGGTCACCGCCACCACCCACCGGCTCGCGGGCGAGCAGCCCGAGGCGGGTGTGCCGATCGGGACCGCGCTCGGCGGGCGGCGGCTCTACGTGCTCGACGAGCGGCTGCGTCCGGTGCCGCCCGGCACGGCCGGCGAACTGTACGTCGGCGGGCCGCTGCTGGCCTCCGGCTACCTGGGCCGCCCGGGCCTGACTGCCGACCGCTTCGTCGCGGACCCGTTCGTGGCCCCGCTCGCGGACCCGGGCGGGGAGGCGCCCGCGGCGCCGAGCGGCGCTCCCGGCGCGCGGATGTACCGCACCGGCGACGTGGTGCGCCGCACGACCGAGGACGGCCCGCTGGAGTTCGTCGGCCGCAGCGACCACCAGGTCAAGGTCCGCGGCTTCCGGGTCGAGCCGGGCGAGATCGAGCAGGTGCTGGCCGGGTACCCGGGCGTCACCGGCTGCGTGGTGGTGGCGCGCGAGGGCCGGCTGGCCGGGTACCTGACCGGCGCCGCGCCGCAGTACGCCGAGGCGCGGGCCTGGCTGGCCGAGCGGCTGCCCGAGCACATGATCCCGGCGACGCTCACCGCGCTGGACGCCTTCCCGCTGACCGGCGGCGGCAAGGTGGACCGCCAGGCCCTGCCCGAGCCGCAGGCCGCGCCCGAGGGCCAGCCGACCGGCCGCCCGCCGCGCACGCCCGCCGAGCAGCTGATCGCGGCGGTCTGGGCGGACGTGCTCGGGGTGCCCGAGGTCGGGGCGGACGACAACTTCTTCCACCTGGGCGGCGATTCGCTGACGGCCGTGCGCGTGGTGGGCCGGGTCTTCGACGTCTTCGGCATGGTGTCCCCGTACACCATCTTCGACGCGCCGACGCTGGCGGAGTTCGCCGCCGCGGTGACCGCCGCCTCCGGCGGTGAGCGCCCGGCGCTGGTCCGCTCGGGTGCCACCGAGGCCCCGCTGTCCAAGTTCCAGCGCGGCCTCTGGTTCCTCGACCAGTGGAACCCGGACGCGCCGACCTACGTGGTGCCCTGGGTGTTCCGGTTCGCCGGGCCGGTCGACCCCGAGCTGCTGCGCCAGGCGCTGGCCGGGGTGGTGGCGCGGCACGAGAGCCTGCGGACGACCTTCGAGCTCGCCGAGGACGGCCCGCGCCAGGTCGTCCACCCGGCCGTGGAGCTGCCGTTCACGCTCACCGAGACCACCGCCGACCAGGTGGACGACCTGGTGGCCGAGGCCGCGCTGGAGCCCTTCGACCTGGAGGCCGGGCCGCTGGTGCGGGCGCGGGTCTTCCGGGCCGCCGGGGCGACGACGCTGCTGCTGCTCTTCCACCACATCGTCTGGGACGAGGGCTCGCTGCCGGTGCTGGAGGCCGAACTCCAGGAGCTGTACGCGGCGGCGGCCGAGGGGCGCCCGGCCGAGCTGCCGGAACTCGCCGTCCAGTACGGCGACTACGCGGCCTGGCAGTACCAGGACGACACCGCCGAGCGGCAACTCGACTACTGGCGCGAGCAGTTGTCCGACGTACCGGACGCCGACGCGCTGGCGCCGGACCACCCCCGCCCCGAGGAGCAGGCCTTCCGCGGCGCGTTCCACCGCTTCGCGATGCCGGATCCGGTGGCCGGAGCCGTCCGGGCGCTCGCCCGCAGCGAGGACGCCACCCCGTTCATGGTGCTGCTCGCCGGGCTGGCGCTCACCCTGCACCGCCGCTCCGGGCAGCGCGACCTGGTGCTCGGCTCGCCGGTGAACGTCCGTGGCCGGGCCGAACTCGACGGCCTGATCGGCTACTTCGTCAACCTGCTGCCGCTGCGCCTGAAGGTCGAGGAGGGCGTCTCCTTCCGCGAGCTGGTCCGGCACGTGCGCGAGGTGTCGATCGCCGGCTACCGGCACCAGGAGGTGCCCTTCGACGACATCGCGAACGCGGTGGTGGAGGAGCGCCCCGAGGACCGCAACCCGCTGTGCCAGGTGCTGCTGGAACTGCACCCGCTGGACACCCGCCCGCTGACCGTCGGCGGCTGCGAGGTCACCCGCGAACTGCACTCCAACCCCGTCTCCCGCTTCGACCTGTCCGTCTCGGTGGACGACCGCGGCACCGGCTTCACCGGCCGCTTCGAGTACGACAGCGACCTCTTCGAGGCCTCCACCATGGCCGGCCTGTGCGAGCAGTGGCTGGGCACCCTGGCCGCCGCCCTGGAGGTGCCGGGGCACGCCCTGTTCGAGGCGCAGGCCGCCCGGGCCCCGCAGGCCACCGCCCTGATCTCCGGTGAACGGACCGTCCCGTACGGCGAGTTGAACGCCGCCGCGAACCGGCTGGCCCGCCACCTGGTGGGCCTGGGCATCGGCCGCGGCGACACCGTCGCCGTACTCGCCGAGCGCGGGCCGGAGATGGTCACCGCGCTGCTGGCCGCCCTCAAGACCGGCGCCGCCTACACCCTGCTCGACCCGGACTTCCCGGCCGAGCGGCTGGCCGGCGCGGTCGCCGACACCGGCGCCGCCACGGTGATCACCCACGGCCACGCCACCGTGCCGTTCGCCGTCCGGCGCCAGGTGGACCTGGACGCCGCGGCCGCCGAACTGGCCCGGTACGCGGCGCACGACCTCGGCCTGCCGGTCGACGGCGGCGACCTCGCCTGCGTGATGTTCACCTCCGGCTCCACCGGCCGCCCCAAGGGCGCGGCCGTCCCGCACCGCGCGCTCACCACCACCTACCTCGGCCAGGACTACGCCCGCTTCGGCCCGGACGAGGTCTGGCTGCAGTGCTCGCCGGTCTCCTGGGACGCCTTCGCGCTGGAGCTCTACGGCGCGCTCTGCTTCGGCGGCGCGTGCGTCCTGCAGCCCGGCCAGCGCCCGGACCCGCAGACCATCGCCGAGCTGACCCGCCGCCACGGCGTCACCGAACTCCAGCTCTCCGCCAGCCTGTTCAACTTCCTGCTGGAGGAGCTCCCGGAGACCTACGACGGCCTCAAGCTGGCCATCACCGCCGGCGAGCGGGCCTCCGTCACCCATGTGGCCAAGGCCCTGGAGAACCATCCGGGCCTGGTGGTCGCCAACGGCTACGGCCCGGTCGAGAGCCTCGGCCTGACCACCTGCCACCAAGTCCGCCCGGAGGACGTCACCGGCAGCTCCGTCCCGATCGGCGTCGCGCTGAACGGCAAGGGCATCCTCGTCCTGGACGAGCTGCTGCGCCCCGTCGAGCCCGGCGTGACCGGCGAGCTGTACGCCTCCGGCGGCGGTCTCGCCTACGGCTACCTCGGCCGGCCCGGCCTCACCGCCGAGCGCTTCGTCGCCTCCCCGTTCGGCGCCCCCGGCGAGCGCATCTACCGCACCGGGGACCTCGGCTACGTCAGCACCGGGGGCCTGCTGGAGGTCACCGGCCGGATCGACGACCAGGTCAAGATCCGCGGCTTCCGGGTCGAGCCCGGCGAGATCGAGGACGCGCTCACCCGGCACCCCGCCGTCCAGGAGGCCGCCGTCACCGTCCACGAACCCGCCCCGGGCGACCACCGCCTGGCCGCCTACGTCACCGTCGGGGCCGACGCGCCGGACCCGGAGGTGCTCCTCGACCACCTGGCCGGCCTGCTGCCCGAGCACATGGTGCCCGCCACCCTGGACGTCCTGGACGCCCTGCCGCTCAACCACAACGGCAAGGTCGACCGGAAGGCGCTGCCCGCCCCCGCCGGGCGCCGGGCCGCCGCCCGCGACCCGCTGACCGAAGCCGAACGGCTGGTCGCCGAGGCCATGTGCGAGGTCCTCGACCTCACCGAGGTCGGCCGGGAGGACAACTTCTTCCGGATCGGCGGCAACTCGCTGGCCGCCGTCCGGGTCGCGATGCGGCTGTCCCGGGAGACCGGCACCCGCGTCCCCCCGCAACTGGTGTTCCGGGCCAGGACCGTGAGCGCCATCGCCGAACGGCTGGCCGCCCGATGACGGGCCGCACCGCACACGAAGGGAACGAGGCCGTGAGCCCGTCCGACCACCCGGCGCGCACCGCGCCCGCCTCGGGGCTGCAACGCGGCCTCTGGTTCCTCGACCGCCTCGATCCGCGGCAGGTCACCTACTGCACGCCCTGGACGGTCGACGTCACCGGTCCGCTCGACCTCCCGCTGCTCCAGCGCGCGCTGGACGCCCTGGTGGCCCGGCACGAGGTGCTGCGCACCACCTTCGCGCTGCACGCCGACGGCCCGCGCCAGCAGGTCCACCACACCCTCGCCCTGCCGCTCGCGGTGACCGACCTGCGCCCGCAGGGCGGCCCCGAGCAGGCCGGACGCCTGGAGGAACTGCTCACCGCCCGCTGCGCCGAACCCTTCGACCTGGCGGCCGGCCCGCTACTGCGCGCCGAGGCCTTCCAACTGGCGGACGAGCGCACCACGCTGCTGTTCACCGTCCACCACATCGTCTGGGACGGCTGGTCCGCCGAGGTCTTCGAGCGTGAACTCGCCGACCTGTACGGCGCCGCGGTGCAGGGCCGGCCCGCCGAACTGCCGGAACTGACCGTGCAGTACGCCGACTACGCGGTGGAGGAGCTCGACACCTCCTTCGAGGAGCACCTGACCTACTGGAAGGAGCAGCTGCACGGCGCACCCGCCCTGCTGGAGCTGCCCACCGACCGGCCCCGGCCCGCCGAGCGCGGCGCGGCGGGACGGACCGAGGAGTTCGGGCTCGCCCCCGGCACGGCGGCGAAGGTGCGGGCCCTCGCCGAGGCGGAGGGCGTCACCCCCTTCACCGTCCAACTGGCCGCCTTCGCCCTGCTGCTGAACCGCTGGACCGGCGCCGACGACCTGGTGATCGGCACCCCGGTCACCACCCGCAACCGGCCCGAACTGGAGCACCTGCTCGGCTACTTCGTCAACCTGCTGCCGCTGCGCCTGCGGCTCGCGCCCGGGCTGAGCTTCCGCGCCCTGCTGGAGCACGTCCAGGACGTCGCCTTCGAGGCCTACGGTTACCTCGACGTGCCCTTCGACCAGCTGGTCGACCAGCTCGGCACCGCCCGCACCGCGCAGCACCCGCCGCTGGTCCAGGTGGTGTTCGGCGCCCACGGCGAGGACCGCAGCCCGCTGGTGCTCGGCCCGGCCACCGCCGAGAGCCGGGTGCGCTCCAACGGCACCAGCAAGTTCGACCTCACCTGGTCCGTCTTCGACAGCAGCGGGACCGGCAGCGGGACGGGCAGCGGGGCCGGCGACCCCGGCGGCGAACTGCGCGGCGAGGCCGAGTACCGCAGCGAGCTGTTCGACGCCGGGACGGTGCGCCGGCTGGCCGCCGACTACGGCGCCCTGCTCACCGCGGCCCTGGACGACCCCGACGCCACCGTGCTGCGGCTGACCGGCCGCACCGCCGCGGCCGAGGCCGTCCGGGCCACCGACACCCCCGGCCACTGCCTGCACCGGCTGTTCGAGCAGGCCGCCGACGCCCACCCCGACCGGCCCGCCGTCAGCGACTCCGGCCACACCCTGAGCTACGCCGAACTCGACCGCCGGGCCAACCGCCTGGCCCACGCCCTGCGCGCCCGCGGGGCCGGCCCCGGCGACCGCGTCGGCATGCTGCTGGACCGCACGGCCGACGTCCTGGTCACCGTCCTCGGCGTGCTCAAGACCGGCGCCGCGTACGTGCCCGTCGACCTCGCCGCCCCCGCCGACCGCGCCGCGCTCGTCTTCGCCGACGCCGACGTCACCCTCGTCGTCACCGACCGTCCGGACCGGGCCCCCGAAGGCCCCTGGCAGGCCTACGACCTGACCGCCGAGGCCGCCGACCTGGCGGCCCGCCCGGACCACCGCCCGCCGGCCGCCGGGCGCCCCGGCGACGTCGCCTACATCATCTTCACCTCCGGCTCCACCGGCCGCCCCAAGGGCGTCGCCGTCGCCCACGAGCACGTCAGCCGGCTCATGGCGGACGGCGCGGAGCACTTCGGCTTCGGCCCGGAGGAGACCTGGACGCTCTTCCACAGCTACGCCTTCGACTGGACGGTCTGGGAGATGTGGGGCGCCCTGCTGCACGGTGCCCGCCTGGTCGTCGTCCCCTACGTCACCAGCCGCTCGCCGGAGGAGTTCGCCGAACTGCTGGAGCAGGAGCGGGTCTCCTTCCTCTGCCTCACCCCCTCGGCGCTGCGCCAGCTGGAGCCCGTGCTGCGGCGCGGCCCGCGCGACCTGTCCGCGCTGAAGTGGATCATGCTCGGCGGGGAGGCGCTGGACCCGGGCGTCGTCCAGCGCTGGTTCGAACTCGACCCGCCGCCCCCGGCCCGGCTCTGCAACCTGTACGGCATCACCGAGACCACCGTCCACGTCACCACCCACGACCTGGCCGGCAGCGCCGGCTTCGAGCGCAGCCTGATCGGCGCGCCCATGCCGCACCTCACCGCCCAGGTCCTGGACGACTGGCTGCGCCCGGTGCCGCCCGGCGCGGCCGGCGAGCTGTACATCGGCGGCGGCAGCCTCGCCCACGGCTACTGGGGCCGCCCCGGCCTCACCGCGGGCCGCTTCGTCGCGGACCCCTACGGCCCGCCCGGCGCGCGGCTCTACCGCACCGGCGACGTCGCCCGCCGCCTGCCCGACGGCGGACTGGAGTACATCGGACGCGCCGACTTCCAGGTCAAGCTGCGCGGCTTCCGGATCGAGCTCGGCGAGATCGAGAACGCGCTCGCCGCCCACCCGGACGTCGACGCCTGCGTCGTCGCCGTGCACGACGACCGGCTCGCCGCGTACGTCACCGGGCGCGAGCCCGCCGACGTGCGCGCCTTCCTCGGCCGCTCACTGCCCCCGTACATGGTCCCGGCGAGCTTCACCGTCCTGGAGTCGCTGCCGCTCACCGTCAACGGCAAGGTGGACCGCGCCGCGCTGCCCGCCCCCGGCCAGCGCAGCACGGCCACCGGAGGCCGCCACGTCGAGCCGCGCACCCCGGAGGAGGAGGCCTTCGCCGCCGTCTGGACGGAGGTCCTCGGAGTGGACGGCATCGGCGTCCACGACGACTTCTTCCACCTCGGCGGCGACTCCATCCGGGCCGTCCAACTCGCCGGCGCGCTGCACGAGCGCGGCTGGGGGGTGAGCCTGCGGGACGTCTTCAACGCGCCCACGGTCGCCGCCCTGCTGCCGCTGGCCGAGCCCGTCGCCGAAGGCCCGGCCGACCACGAGCCCTTCGCCCTGATCACCCCGGAGGACCGCGAGGACCTGCCGCCCGGCCTCGCCGACGCCTACCCGATGGTCTCCATGCAGCTCTCCATGGTCTTCCACATGGAGATCGCCGGCGGCACCG
This sequence comes from Kitasatospora sp. NPDC056731, assembly GCF_040687675.1. NCBI lineage: Bacteria > Bacillati > Actinomycetota > Actinomycetes > Kitasatosporales > Streptomycetaceae > Kitasatospora > Kitasatospora sp. NPDC056731. Next base: position 92,108 of record NZ_JBFBNR010000011.1, on the reverse strand, counting down.
ACAGCTACCACAACGTCAACTCCTACCGGATCTCGGGCGACCTCGACGAACAGGCCTTCCGCCGCTCGGTCGCCGAGGCCATGGAGCGCCACGCGGTGCTGCGCACCGGCCTCGACCTGTCCGGCTACGGCGAACCGCTCCAGCTCGTCTACGGGCGGCTGCCCGCGCCCGTCGAGTTCACCGACCTGCGCGGCGAGCCCGACCAGGACACGGCGGTCCGCGAGGTGTTCGACACCCACCGGTTCACGCCCTTCGACCTCACCACCCCGCCGCTGTTCCGGATCACCGTGCAGCGCCTCGCCGAGGACGCCTTCCAGCTCACCATCTCCGAGCACCACGCCATCCTCGACGGCTGGAGCTTCACCTCGCTGTTCACCGAGATCCTGGAGCGCCACACCGCCCTGGCCGCCGACCCGCTCGGCGCCCCCACCCCGCCGCCGCGCACCGCCTTCCGCGACTTCGTGGCCGTCGAACGGCAGGCCGCGGGGGACGAGCGCTCGCTCGCGTACTGGCGCGACCGGCTGTCCGGCGTCAGCGGCCAGCTGTTCCCCGGCAGCGAGGACGTGCACGAGGCGCCGCGCACCGTCGAGCGGGTGCTGCCCGAGGCGCCCGAGCAGCTGCGGCAGGTCGCCGACGCACTCGCGGTGCCCCTCAAGTCGGTCGCGCTCGCGGCCCACCTGCACGCCCTCGCCGCCATCACCGGGCGACGGCGCGTCACCACCGGCCTCGCCGTGAACGGCCGGCTGGAGCGGCTCGGCGGCACCGAGGTGTACGGGCTGTTCCTCAACACCGTCCCGCTGAGCTGCGAGCCCACCGGCGACCTGCTCGCCCTGGTGCGCGAGGTGCACCGGGAGGAACTGGACATGATGCCGCACCGCCGGGTGCCCTTCGCCCGGCTCGCCCGGCTGATGACCGACACCGCGCTGGACAGCCAGTTCGGCTACCTGCGCTTCCACGCCCTGGGCCAGCTCAGCTCCGCCCGCATCGTGGACGGCCGGATCGGCTGCGAGCCGACCCTGCGCCACGAACCCAACAGCTTCGCGTTCGGCGCCTCGCTGATCCAGGACCCGGTCTCGCAGCGCGTGCTGCTCGCCGTGGACCACCAGCGCTCCCTGGTCACCGACACCACCGCCGAGCAGTTCATCGACACCTACACGGCAGCCCTGCACGCCATGGCCGCCTCCGTCCGAGAGTCCTGAGGAACCGTCATGACCGACCTCCTGCACCGCCTGCGCGATGCCGTCGCCGCCCACCCCGAGCGCACCGCCGTCCTCGCCGGAACGGCCCGCCTGGACTTCGCCGAACTCGACCTGCGCACCGCCGCGCTGGCCCGCGCCCTGCGCGCCCACGGCGTCGGCCGCGGCGACCGGGTCGGCGTCCACCTCGCCCGCACCGCCGACCTGCCGGTCGCCCTGCTCGCCGTCTGGCGGGCCGGCGCCGCCTACGTCCCGCTCGACCCGGCCTACCCCGCCGAGCGGCTGGCCTTCATGGCTGCCGACGCGCGGCTCGCGGCCCTGATCAGTGCGGACGGCCTCCCGGCGGCCGAGGGCGTGCCGGTCCTGCGCCCGGACGCCGCCGGGCCGGACGCTGTCGCCGACGGCTCGGACCTGCCGGAGGCGGCCGACCCGCTCGACCCCGCCTACGTCATCTACACCTCCGGCTCCACCGGGCTCCCCAAGGGCGTCGAGGTGCCGCGCGGCGCCGTCGCCGCCCTGGTGGAGGCACTGGAGGCCACCGGCGCCTACCGCGCCGAGCCCGGGGTGGTCGGCTGGAACGCCAGCGTCTCCTTCGACGCCTCCGTCCAGCAGTGGGCCCGGATCTGCCGCGGCGACACCGTCCTGGTCATCGGCGACGAAGACCGCGCCGACCCGGCCCGGGTGGCCGCCCTGCTGTCCGAGCACGCCGTCACCGACCTCGACCTGACCCCCTCGCACTGGGAGCTGCTGCGCGAGCCGCTCACCGGCGCCCGGGTGCCGCGGCTGTTCATGGGCGGCGAGCCCGTCCCCGAGCACACCTGGCGGGAGCTCGCCGACGGCGGCATCGACGCGCTCAACCTGTACGGGCCCACCGAGTGCACCGTCGACGCCGTCACCGCGCCGATCAGCGGCCCCGGTCCGCACCTGGGCGAGCCGCTGCCCGGCGTGCGCCTCCACCTGCTGGACGAGAAGCTCGCCCCGGTCGCCGACGGCCTCGTCGGCGAGCTGTACCTCGCCGGGCCCGGGCTCGCCCACGGCTACCCGGGCCGCCCCGGGCTGACCGCCGGACGCTTCGTCGCCGACCCGACCGCCCCCGGCGAGAGGATGTACCGCACCGGCGACCAGGCCCGGCGCGGCGAGGGCGGCCGACTGGAGTACGTCGGCCGGGTGGACCGCCAGGTCAAGCTGCGCGGCTTCCGGATCGAGCTCGGCGAGGTCGAGCACGCGCTGGCCCGGCTGGAGGGCGTCCAGGCCGCCGCCGTCACCGTCCACGAGCCCGCCCCCGGCGACCGCCGGCTCATCGGCTACGTCACCGGCGCCGCCACCGCCGCCGAACTGACCGAGCGCCTGCGGGCCACCCTGCCCGCACACCTGGTGCCCTCGGCGATCACCGTGCTGGACGCCATGCCGCTCACCCCGAACGGCAAGGTCGACCACGCGGCCCTGCCCGCCCCCGCGGCGCAGCCCGCCCCCGCGGCCGAGGAGACGCCCGCCGAGGGCGCCGACGGGCTGGCGGAGCAGGTCGCCGAGGTCTGGCGCACCGTGCTCGGCCTGACCGGCGTCACGCCCACCGACGACTTCTTCTCGCTCGGCGGCCACTCGCTCGCCGCGCTGCGCGTCGTCCACCTGCTGCGCCGCCGGCTCGGCATCGAGCTCCAGCTGCGCCACCTGCTGGACTCGGCCGACCTGGCCGCCTTCACCGCCACCGTCGGGAAGGCCGTCGAGGCCGGCACCGCCGCCCCCCGGCCCGCCCTGACCGCCCGCTCCCGGGTGAGCGGCGCATGACCACCGCCGCGCGGGTGCGCCCCCGCGTCGAGGGGGACTGGCTGCTCGTCCCCGCGCCCCAACCGCACCGCCCGTTCCGGCTGTTCTGCTTCCCGCACGCCGGGGGCGACGCCACCGCCTACACCCCGCTCGCCCGCGCCCTCGCCCCGACCGCCGAGGTCTGGGCCGTGCGTCCGCCCGCCCGCGGCGGCCGCCTCGGCCACCCGATGCCCGCGAGCTTCGACCTGCTGGTCGACGCCGTCGTGGACGCCCTCACCTCGCACCTGACGGGCCGGTTCGGCTTCTACGGGCAGAGCTTCGGCGCCCTGCTCGGCTACGAGGTCGCCCGGGCGCTGCCCGCCGAGCGGCGGCCCGAACTGGTGGTCGCCGCCTCCGCCTCGCCGCCCGCCACCTGGGCCGGCCGGGACCGCCCGCAGCACACCGCCGACGACCTGCTGCGCCTCGCCGGCATGGGCGAACTCATCGAAGGCGAACAGGAGTTGAAGGAGCACGCGCTCCAGGGCATCCGTACCGACCTGGCCGTGGTCGCCACCTACCGCCCCCGCCCGCACCCGCCGATCGGCTCCGACCTGCACACCGTCGCCGGCGCCGACGACCCGATGCTCGCCTCCGCCGGACTCCAGGGCTGGGCCGTCCACACCCGCGGCGCCAGCGGCCACCACATCGTCCCCGGCGGCCACCTGCTCGCCACCGTCGACGGGCCCGGCCCGGTCGACCTGCTGACCTCCCTCATCGAGCGACCGGGCCCGGGCCACCGGGCCGGCGCCGCCGCCGACCAGTCCACGACGGAGTAGCCATGCTGACCACCACCCCGGTCGACCTCACCGACCCGGACCTGTGGGCCCGCCCCGACACCCCCGCCCTGGTCGCGGAGCTGCGCCGGGAGGCCTCCGTCCACCGCACCGACACCGTCGACGACGGGCCGATCTGGTCGGTGCTCTCCTACCGGCACTCCGCGGAGGTGCTGCGCAACGCCACGCTCTACAGCTCCGAGCAGGGCTCGCTGCTCGGCGCCGGCGAGGGCAACGTCCCGGTCGGCTCCGGCCGGATGATGGCCCTCACCGACCCGCCCCGGCACCGCGAACTCCGCGCGCCCGCCAACCCGTTCTTCGCCCCCGGCCCGGTTCGCGGAGCATCCCGCGGCATCACCGAACTCGCCGCCTCGATCGTCGACCGGGCCGTCGAGCTGGGCGAGGTCGACCTCGTCGACGCCGTCTCCGCCCTGCCGCTGTCCGTCATGTGCGACCTCCTGGACGTCCCCGAGAAGGACCGCGAGATGGTCGAGCGGGTCTGCGACGTCGCCTTCCTCGGCCGCACCCCCGAGGAGCGCCGGGCCGGCCACCAGCAGCTCATCCCCTACCTGCTGCACCAGGTGATGCTGCGCCGCACCGACCCGCGCGACGACCTGATCAGCAAGATGGCCACCTACCGGGTCGGCGGCAAGCTGCTGCCGATCGAGGACGTCGTCCTCAACCTGGACAACATCGTGGTCGGCGGCGTCCAGACCGTCCGCCACACCGCCGCCATGGGCCTCCACACCCTCGTCCAACACCCGGAACTGTGGCGGCAGTTGCAGCGGGGCGAGGTCGGCATGGACTCGGCGCTGGACGAACTCCTGCGCTGGACGTCCGTCGGGCTGCACACCCTGCGCACCGCCAGCCGCGACACCGAGCTCGACGGCCGCACCATCCGGCGTGGCGACCGGGTCGCGGTCTGGGTGTGGTCCGCCAACCGCGACCCGGAGGCCTTCGACCGGCCCGAGGAGATCCTGCTCGACCGCGCCCCCAACAAGCACCTCGCCCTCGGCCTCGGCGCCCACTACTGCATCGGCGCGCCGCTGGCCAAGGCCGAACTCGGCGCCCTGTTCACGGCGATGCTGGAGCGCGTCGCCGAGATCGAACCGACCGGGCCGGTCGTCCACAACCGCTCGATCATCAACTTCGGCCTGGACCACTTCCCGGTGCGCCTCACCCCGCGCTGAACCGGCCCGCCGCGGACCGCGCTGAACCTGCCCGCCGCGGACCGCCGACGGGGGCCGAGTCGAACTGCCGCGTTCCTGCCGCGACTCCTGCCGTTGCGCCCCCCGGCCCGCCCCTACCTTCGAAGCAACCCAAGGAGGACACCATGAGCAACCCGTTCGAGGACGACAACGCCGGCTACCTGGTGCTGGTCAACGACGAGAACCAGCACTCGCTGTGGCCGGTCTGGATCGACGTGCCGGCCGGCTGGACCACCGTCCACGGCGAGGACACCCGCCAGGGCTGCCTCGACCACATCGAGGCCAACTGGACCGACATCCGGCCCGCCAGCCTGACCGCCTCCCTCGCCCGGCAGTGAGCGCGACCATGCTGAACTGGGAACTGAACCCCGGCCGCCCGGCCCTCGCCCACGCCCCGCGCACCGCCGACATCGGCGAGGCCGGCGCGTGGCTGCGCGAGAACGAGACCGAGCTCACCGAAGCCCTCCACCGGCACGGCACGATCTTCCTGCGCGGCCTGCCGGTCGCGAGCACCGAGGACGTCGCCGCCGTGCGCGACGTCCTCATCCCCGAGCGCACCCCCTACCGGGAGAAGGCCACCCCGCGCAGCGACTACGGCAACGGCGTCTTCTCCTCCACCGACCTGCCGTCGCCCCAGCCGATCCGGATGCACAACGAGAACAGCTACACCCTCACCTTCCCGGGCCGACTGCTCTTCGCCTGCCTGACCGCCCCCGAGGAGGGCGGCGCCACCCCGACCGCCGACTGCCGCCAGGTGCTCGACCACCTGCCCGCGCACCTGGTCGAGCGGATGCGGACGTCCGGCTGGACACTCACCCGCAACTACTCGGACTACGTCTCCCTCGGCTGGCGCACCGCCTTCGCCACCGAGGACCGGGCCGCGGTCGAGGCCTACTGCCGGGAGAACGGCATCACCTGGGAGTGGCTGCCGGACGGCAACCTGCGCACCGGCCAGCTGCGCCCCGGCACCATCCACCACCCGGCGACCGGCGAGGAGGTCTGGTTCAACCACCTCGCCTTCTGGAGCGAGTGGTCGCTCGACCCGGACATCCGCGAGGCGATGACCGACGAGTTCGGCCCGGACGGCTTCCCGTTCAACACCGGCTTCGGGGACGGCGAACCGCTGGAGCGCGCCGACGTCGACGCCCTCAACGAGGCGTACCACGCAGCGACCGTGCGCGAGCGCTGGCAGGTCGGCGACGTGATGCTGGTCGACAACGTGCTGTGCGCGCACGGCCGGGACCCGTACCGCGGCGACCGCAGGATCGCCGTCGCGATGGGGCAGCCCCTGGACGTCCTGGACTGCCGGCCCAGCGTCCGGCCCACCCTGGCCTCCGCCTGACCGTCTGCCCAAGAACACCCCGTGCCGTGACGTGAGTAGAGGAAGCACCGTGATCCCGGTTTCGTACGCACAGCAGCGTCTCTGGCTGATCGACCAGATCGAGGGGCCGACCGCGCTGTACAACCTTCCGTTCGCCCTGCGCCTGCGCGGCGAGCTCGACACCGCCGCGCTGCGCGCCGCGACGGTGGACGTGGTCGCCCGGCACGAGGCCCTGCGTACGGTGTTCCCGGTGGACGGGGGAGTCCCGGTGCAGCAGATCCTGCCGGCCGAGGAGGCGCAGCCGCGCTTCCTGGTCGTGGACTGCGCACCGGACGACTACCCCGCCCGCCGGGACGCGGCCTCCGCCGAGACCTTCGAGCTGAGCCGCGAACTGCCCATCCGGGTCACGGTGTTCACCCTCGCTCCGACCGAGCACGTGCTGCTCGTCGTCCTGCACCACATCGCCGGCGACGGCTGGTCGCTCGGCCCGCTGCTGCGCGACCTCGCCACCGCCTACCGGGCCCGGCTCGCCGGCCGCGCCCCCCACTGGGAGCCGCTGCCCGTCCAGTACGCCGACTACGCGCTCTGGCAGCGCGACCTGCTCGGCGACGAGCGCGACCCCGAGAGCCTGCTCGCCCGCCAACTCGACCACTGGCGAACCGCCCTGGCCGGACTCCCGGAGGAACTGGAGCTGCCGACGGACCGCCCCCGACCGCCCACCCCCACCGGCGACGCCGACTCCGTCGACCTCGCCTGGGGCGCCGACCTGCACACCGCCCTGCTCGGCCTCGCCCGGACGCACCGCACCACCCTGTTCACCGTCCTCCAGGCCGGCCTGGCCGCACTGTTCACCAGGCTCGGCGCCGGCACCGACATCCCGCTCGGCACCGGCCTCGCCGGCCGCGCCGACGAGGCCCTGGACGACCTGGTCGGCTTCTTCGTCAATTCGCTGGTGCTGCGCGCCGACACGTCCGGCGACCCGAGCTTCGCCGAGCTGCTCGGCCGCGTCCGGGAGGCCCAGCTCGACGCCTTCGCCCACCAGGACATCCCCTTCGAGCGCCTCGTCGAGGAGCTCAACCCGACCCGCGCCCTCGGCCGCCACCCGCTGTTCCAGACCCTGCTGGTGCTCCAGAACCACGGGCAGGACGCCGAACTCGACCTGCCCGGGCTGGAGTCCGCACCCGAACCGATCGGCCTGCGGGTCGCCAAGTTCGACCTCAACATCGGCATCGCCGAACGCCACGGACCCGACGGCGCCCCCGCCGGGCTCACCGGCTCGATCGAGTACGCCGCCGACCTCTACGACCACGCCACCGTCGTCGCCCTGGCCGCCCGGCTCGGCCTGCTGCTGACCGGTGCCGCCGCCGACCCGCACGCCCCCATCGGCACCCTCGACGTCCTCGCCCCCGAGGAGCGCACCCGCATCCTCACCGAGTGGAACGCCACCGGCGCCCCGGTCCGGCCCGGGACCCTCGCCGAGTCCTTCGAGCGCCAGGCCGACCGCACCCCGCACACCACCGCCCTCGCCCACGACGGCGGCACCCTCGACTACGCCGAACTCGACGCCCGGGCCAACCGCCTCGCCCACCACCTGATCGCCCTCGGCGTCGGCACCGAGACCCCCGTCGCGATGCTGATGGAGCGCTCCGTCGAGGTCGTCGTCGCCACCCTGGCGATCCTCAAGGCCGGCGGCTGCTACGTGCCCATGCACCCCGGCCTGCCGCCCGAGCGGATGACCGACGTGCTCGCCGACACCGGCGCCCCCGTGCTGCTCACCGACCGCGCCGACCCGGGCTTCCCGCACCGGGCCGTGGTGGTCCGCCCCGGCGACGAGGCGGCCGCCCCCGCCTACCGCCCCGCAGTGCCCGTCCACCCGGACCAGCTCGCCTACGCGATGTACACCTCCGGCTCCACCGGCCGCCCCAAGGGCGTCGCCGTCCGCCACCGCGACGTCCTCGACCTCGCCGCCGACCGGCGCTGGCAGGACGGCCGGCACGAGCGGGTCCTGCTGCACTCCCCGCACGCCTTCGACGCCGCCACCTACGAGATCTGGACGCCCCTGCTGGCTGGCGGCACCGTCGTGGTCGCCCCACCCGGTGCCCTCGACGCCACCTCCCTGCACGCCGTCACCACCCGCCACGGCGTCACCGCCGTCTTCCTCACCAAGGCCCTGTTCGACCTCGTCGCCGAGCAGGCCCCGCAGACCTTCGCCGCCCTGCGGGTCGTCTGCACCGGCGGCGAGGCTGCCTCCGGCACCCTGATGCGGCGCGTCCTGGACGCCTGCCCCGACCTGCTGCTCGCCCACGTCTACGGGCCCACCGAGACCACCACCTTCGCGACCCACCACCCGCTCGTCCACGCCGACCTCGACGGCCCCCGGGTGCCGATCGGCGGCCCGCTCGACGCCATGCGCAGCTACGTCCTCGACGCCCGGCTGTGCCCCGTCCCGCCCGGCGTCCCGGGAGAGCTGTACATCGCCGGTGCCGGCCTGGCCCGCGGCTACCTGAACCGGTCGGCCCTGACCGCCGAACGGTTCGTCGCCTGCCCGTACGCGCCCGGCGAGAGGATGTACCGCACCGGCGACCTGGTGCGGCTGCGCGCCGACGGCGCCGTGGAGTTCCTCGGCCGGATCGACGGACAGGTCAAGCTGCGCGGCTTCCGGATCGAACTCGGCGAGATCGAGGCGACGCTCTCCCGCCACCCCGCCGTGCGCCAGGTCATCGTGATCGCCCGCGAGGACCGCCCCGGCGACACCCGGCTGGTCGCCTACTGCACCGCCGACGCCTCGCTCACCCCGGCCGAGCTGCGCACCTTCGCCGGCACCACGCTGCCCGGCTACATGGTCCCCTCCGCCGTCGTCCTGCTCGACGCCCTGCCGCTCAACGCCAACGGCAAGGTCGACCGCCGGGCCCTGCCCGCCCCGGACGTCGCCGCCGACGGCACCGGCCGCGAGCCCCGCGACGAGCGCGAACGGGCGCTGTGCGAGCTCTTCGGCGACCTGCTCGGCATCGACGACATCACCATCGACGACGACTTCTTCGCCCTCGGCGGGCACTCGCTGCTCGCCACCCGCCTCACCGGGCGGGCCCGCGCCGAACTCGGCATCGAACTCGCCATCGGCGACCTCTTCCAGGCCCCCACCGTCGCCGGGCTCACCGACCGGCTCGCCGACCGCACGGCCGACGCGCCCGCCCCGGCCCGCCCGGCGCTGCGGCCCGGCCCCCGGCCCGACCGGGTGCCGCTCTCCTTCGCCCAGCGCCGCCTCTGGTTCCTCGCCCAGGCGGACGGCCCCGCCAGCACCTACAACGTGACCCTCGCCCTGCGGCTGCGCGGCCCGCTCGACCCCGCCGTCCTCGCGGACGCCCTCGGCGACACCGTCCGGCGGCACGAGGCCCTGCGCACCGTCTTCGGCGAACAGGACGGCGTCCCGTACCAGCACGTCCTCGACGGGCCGACCGCCCCGCTGCTCACCACCACCGACCGGCCGGTGGACGAACTCGCCCGCCACACCTTCGACCTGGCCGCCGACCTGCCCCTGCACGCCTACCTGCGGCCCGAGGGCCCGGACGAGCACGTCCTGGTCCTCGTCCTGCACCACATCGCCGGGGACGGCGCCTCGCTGGGCCCGCTCTACCGCGACCTCACCGACGCCTACCGGGCCCGGCTCGCCGGCCGCGCCCCCGGCTGGGAGCCGCTGCCCGTCCAGTACGCCGACCACGCGCTCTGGCAGCACGCCCTGCTCGGCGACGAGGACGACCCGCAGAGCCTGGCCGCCCGCCAACTCGCCTACTGGCGCGACGCGCTGGCCGGCCTGCCGGAGGAGCTGCCGCTGCCGCTCGACCGGCCCCGGCCCCCGGTCGCCAGCCACCGCGGGACCGTCCTCCCGCTGGAGCTCGACGCCGAACTGCACGCACGCCTCGGCGCCCTCGCCGTCGAGCACGGCGCCACGCTGTTCATGGTCCTCCAGGCCGCCTACGCCACCCTGCTGCACCGCTTCGGCGCCGGCACCGACCTGCCGATCGGCACCCCGGTGGCCAGCCGCCTCGACGAGGCCGTCACCGACCTGGTCGGCTACTTCGCCAACACCCTGGTGCTGCGCACCGACGTCTCCGGCCGCCCCAGCTTCGCCGAACTGCTGCACCGCGTCCGCGACACCGACGTGGCGGCGTACGAGCACCAGGACACGCCGTTCGAGTCGCTGGTCGAGGAGCTGAACCCGGCCCGGTCACTGGCCCGACACCCCCTGTTCCAGGTGATGCTGGCCTTCGCCGGCACCCCCGAGGACGGGCCGGACCTGCCCGGCGTCACCGTGACCGAGGAGCCGGTCGACTTCGGCACCGCGACCTTCGACCTCACCCTCAGCCTGGTCGAGCGGCTCGCCGCCGACGGCTCCCCGGCCGGGCTGAGCGGCGGCCTGGAGTACGCGACCGACCTGTTCGACCGGGAGACGGTCCGGCGGCTCGCCACCGCCCTGGAGCTGATCCTGCGCCAGGCGGTCGAGGACCCCGAGCGCCCGGTCGCCGCCCTGGAGGTGCTCGGCGAGGCCGAGCGGGACGCTCTCGCCGCATGGAACGACACGGCGCTGCCGGACGCCGGCGCGCCCTACCTGACGGTGTTCGAGAAGCAGGCCGCGCGCACCCCCGGGGCCGTCGCCCTGGTCTGCGGCCCCGAGTCGCTGACCTTCGCGGAGCTGAACGCCCGGGCCAACCGGCTGGCCCGCGCCCTCGCCGACGAGGGCGCCGGGCCGGACACCGTGGTCGCCCTCGCCGTGCCGCGCTCGGTGGAGTCGGTGGTCGCCACGCTGGCGACACTGAAGGCCGGCGCGGCCTTCCTGCCCCTGGACCCGGAGTACCCGGCGGAGCGGATCGCCCACATGCTGGCCGACTCCGCCCCGGCGGTCGTGCTCACCGACCACCGCTGGCCGCTCGCCGAGCCGCTGGACGGACGTACCGTGCTGCCCGTCGACGACGAGCTGTGGGCCTTCCACGACGACCACGACCTGCCCGGCACCGCCCACCCGGGGCACGCCGCCTACATCATCTACACCTCCGGCTCCACCGGCAGGCCCAAGGGCGTCGTGGTCTCCCGCGGCAACTTCGCCAATCTGCTGGCCTTCCACCGCGCCGAGGTCGGGGCCGCCGTCGAGCGAGCCCGGCCGGGCCGCCGGCTGACGGTCGCGCTCACCGCCTCGCTGTCCTTCGACGCCTCCCTGGAGGGCTTCCTCTGGCTCGCGGCCGGGCACGAGCTGCACCTGATCGGCGACGACGTGCGCCGCGACGCCGCCGCGCTGGTGCGCCACGCCGAGCGCACCGGGATCGACGTCCTCGACCTCACTCCCACCTACGCGGACCAGCTGATCGAGGAGGGACTGCTCACCCGCTGCCCGCCGGCCCTGCTGCTGCTCGGCGGCGAGGCCACCGGCCAGGCCCTGTGGACCACCCTGCGGGACGCCCCGGACCTGATCGCGTACAACCTGTACGGCCCGACCGAGTGCACCGTCGACGCCCTGTACCACCGCCTCGCCGACAGCGAGCGCCCGCTGATCGGCCGCCCCCTCGGCAACCTCCGCGCCTACGTGCTGGACTCCCGGTTGAACCCGGTGCCGGCCGGGGTGCCCGGTGAGTTGTACCTGGCGGGGGCGGGTCTGGCCCGGGGCTACCTGAACCGGCCGGAGCTGACCGCCGAACGGTTCGTGGCCTGCCCGTTCGAGCCGGGGGAGAGGATGTACCGCACCGGCGACCTGGTGCGCCGCCGCCCGGACGGCGACCTGGACTACCTGGGCCGCACCGACCAGCAGGTCAAGATCCGCGGCTTCCGGATCGAACTCGGCGAGATCGAGACCGCGCTGACCTCGCAGCCCGGGGTGCTCCAGGCCGCGGTGCTGCCGTACGAGCAGGGCCCGGGCGGGGCCCGGCTGGTCGCCTACCTGGTGGGCCCGGCCGCGTCGGACCCGGCCGAGCTGCGCGCCGCCGTCGCGGCCGAACTGCCCGCCCACATGGTGCCGGCCGCCTTCGTGGCGCTGGAGGCGCTGCCGCTCAACGCCAACGGCAAGCTGGACCGCTCCGCGCTCCCGGCACCGGACTTCGCGGAGTTCGCGGGTGGCCGGGCGGCGCGGACGGCGGAGGAGGAGATCCTCTGCGGGCTGTTCGCCGAGGTCCTCGGTGTCGAACGGGTGGGCGCCGACGACGACTTCTTCGCGCTCGGTGGTCACTCCCTGCTGGCGACGCGGCTGCTGAGCCGGGTGCGGTCGGTGCTGGGGGTGGAGCTGGGGGTGCGGGATGTGTTCGAGGCGCCGACGGTGGCGGGGCTCGCGGCCCGTTCGGGCGCGGCGGCCGGCCGGCCGGTGCTGTCGGGAGGTGCCGAGCGTCCGGAGCGGGTGCCGCTGTCGTTCGCGCAGCAGCGGTTGTGGCTGATCGACCGGATGGAGGGCCCCAGCGCGCTCTACAACGTGCCGGTCGCGCTGCGGCTGGACGGTGAGCTGGACGTGGCGGCGCTGGAGGCGGCGCTGGGTGACGTGGTGGCGCGGCACGAGAGCCTGCGCACGCTCGTGGCCGAGGCGGACGGCGAGCCCTACCAGCGGATCCTGTCGCCCGAGGAGGCCCGGGTCACCGTCGAACGCCGGGACTGCCCGGCCGACGCGCTGGCCGACGCCGTGGACGAGGAGTCCCGCCGCCCCTTCGACCTGGCGGCCGAACCCCCCTTCCGCGCGACCCTGCTGAGGACGGCCGAGGAGAGCCACGTGCTGCTCCTGGTGCTGCACCACATCGTCAGCGACGGCTGGTCGATGGGTCCGCTGCTGCGGGACCTGTCGACGGCGTACGCGGTCCGGTCCGGGGGCGAGGTGCCGGTGGTGGAGCCGCTGCCGGTGCAGTACGCGGACTACGCGCTCTGGCAGCGCCGACTGCTGGGGGAGGAGTCGGACGAGAACGGCCTGCTGTCGCGTCAACTCGACTACTGGCGCGGGATCTTGACCGATCTCCCGGAGGAGTTGGCGTTGCCGGTGGATCGTGCGCGTGGTGTGGTGGCGTCGCATCGGGGTGACCGGGTGGTGCTGCCGCTGGGTGTCGAACTGCATCGTGGGTTGGTGGGGTTGTCGCGTGCGCATCGGGTGACGTTGTTCATGACGGTGCAGGCGGCGTTGGCGGCGTTGTTGACCCGGTTGGGTGCGGGGACGGATGTGCCGATCGGCACGGTGGTGGCCGGTCGTTCGGACGAGGCGTTGGACGAGTTGGTCGGGTTCTTCGTCAACACGCTGGTGCTGCGGACCGATACGGCGGGTGACCCGAGTTTCGCGGAGTTGCTGGGTCGGGTGCGGGAGTCGGATCTGGGGGCGTTCGGGCACCAGGACGTGCCGTTCGAGCGTCTGGTGGAGGAGCTGAACCCGGCGCGGTCGCTGGCCCGCCACCCCCTCTTCCAGGTGATGCTGGTCCTGCAGAGCAACGAGCAAGCCGAACTGGAGCTGCCCGGACTGCGCGTCGAGACCCTGCCGGCCGGGACCGGGGTGGCCAAGTTCGACCTCAACGTGATCATGGAGGAGGTCTTCGGCCCGGACGGCGAACCTGCCGGGATCGACTGCGCGATCGACTTCGCGACGGATCTGTTCGACCGGGAGACGGTGGAGTCGCTGGCGGTGCGGTTCGGGCGGTTGCTGCGGGCCGTGGTGGAGCGCCCGGAACTGTCGGTGGGCCGGGTGGAGTTGTTGGCAGCGGAGGAGCGGGCCGGGCTGGTCGGTGGCGGGTTCACGTCGCTGCCGTCGCGGGTGCCGTTGGTGCCGGAGGTGTTCGAGGCGCAGGTCGCGCGGACTCCGGAGGCGGTGGCGCTGGTGTGCGGCGCCCAGACGTTGACCTTCGCCGAGTTGAATGTGCGGGCGAATCGGCTGGCGCATCGGCTGATCGCTGCGGGGGTGGGGCCGGAGTCGGGTGTGGCGTTGGCGCTGCCGCGTTCGGTGGAGTCGGTGGTGGGGTTGCTGGCGGTGCTGAAGGCCGGTGGTGTGTACCTGCCGCTGGACGCCGAGTACCCCGCCGACCGCACCGCCGACACCCTGGCGGACTCCCGTCCGTCGCTGGTGCTGACCGACCCGCGGTGGCCGCTGCCCGAGGTCCTGGCGGGCCTGCGGACGCTGGACGTCACCGAGGACGGCCCCGGCCCCGAGAGCGATCCGGCCCCCCGCGTCACCGCGCAGGATGCGGCGTATGTGATTCACACGTCGGGTTCGACGGGTCGTCCGAAGGGTGTGGTGGTGTCGCACGGGAGCCTGGCGGCTCTGTTGGCGGCGCATCGGGCTGGTGTGATGGCGGGTCGGGTGCGGTCGCGGGTGGCGTTGACGGCGTCGTTGTGCTTCGACGCGTCGTGGGACGGCGTGTTGTGGCTGGTGGCCGGGCATGAGCTGCACCTGGTCGGTGATGAGGTGCGCCGGGACGCGACAGCGCTGGTGCGTCATGTCCGCGAGCGCGGTATCGGGGTGCTGGAGGTGACGCCGTCCTTCGCCGAGCAGTTGGTGGAGGAGGGGTTGTTGGCCGAGTCGGCACCGGAGCTGTTGCTGCTCGGTGGTGAGGCGGTGGGCCAGGCCCTGTGGTCGCGGTTGCGGGAGGCGCCGGCGACGGAGGCGTACAACCTGTACGGGCCGACGGAGGCGACGGTGGACACGCTCGTCCACCCGTTGGCCGCCACCGAACAGCCGGTGTTGGGCCGGACGGTCGCCGGGACGCAGGCCTATGTGCTGGACGAGTGGTTGAACCCGGTGCCGGCGGGGGTGGCGGGTGAGTTGTACCTGGCGGGGGCGGGTCTGGCCCGGGGGTATCTGAACCGGCCGGGGCTGAGCGCCGAGCGGTTCGTGGCCTGCCCGTTCGAGCAGGGGGAGAGGATGTACCGCACCGGCGACCTGGTGCGCCGCTCCCGCGAGGGTGAGCTGGAGTACCTGGGCCGCACCGACCAGCAGGTCAAGATCCGGGGCTTCCGGATCGAACTCGGCGAGATCGAACAGGTGTTGGTCCGCCACGACGTCGTCCGCCAGGCGGTCGTCACCACCCGGGAGAGCGACGACGGCGACCGCCGGCTGGTGGCCTACTGCGCGGTGACCGAGCAGATCCCTGGGATCGCCCTCGACCTGCGGGAGTTCGTCGCCCGGGCACTGCCCGGCTACATGGTGCCGGCCGCCGTCGTCCCGCTCACCGCCCTGCCGCTCACCGGCAGCGGAAAGGTGGACCACCGGGCCCTGCCGGCGCCGGACTTCGCGGAGTTCGCGGGTGGCCGGGCGGCGCGGACGGCGGCGGAGGAGATCCTCTGCGGGCTGTTCGCCGAGGTCCTGGGGATCGCCGGGGTCGGCATCGACGACGACTTCTTCGCGCTCGGTGGTCATTCCCTGCTGGCGACGCGGTTGTTGAGTCGGGTGCGGTCGGTGCTGGGGGTGGAGCTGGGGGTGCGGGATGTGTTCGAGGCGCCGACGGTGGCGGGGCTCGCGGCCCGTTCGGGTGCCGGGGTCGGGCGTCTGGTGCTGTCGGCGGAGGCGGAGCGTCCGGAGCGGGTGCCGCTGTCGTTCGCGCAGCAGCGGTTGTGGCTGATCGACCGGATGGAGGGCCCGAGCGGGCTCTACAACCTCCCCGTGCTGCTCCGCTTGGGCGGTGAGCTGGATGTGGCGGCGCTGGAGGCGGCGCTGGGTGATGTGGTGGCGCGGCACGAGAGCCTGCGCACGCTCGTGGCCGAGGTGGACGGCGAGCCGTACCAGCGGATCCTGCCGCCCGAGGAGGCCCGGGTCACCGTCGAGGTCCTGCCCGTGGGCACCGACCCCGAGAGCTGCGTCGACCGGCCGTTCGACCTGTCCGCCGACCTGCCCGTGCGCGTCCAGGTGATTCCGGGCGGGTCCGACGGAGACCTGCTGGTGCTGGTGCTGCACCACATCGCCGGTGACGGCTGGTCGATGGGTCCGCTGCTGCGCGATCTGTCGACGGCGTACGCGGTCCGGTCCGGGGGCGAGGTGCCGGTGGTGGAGCCGCTGCCGGTGCAGTACGCGGACTACGCGCTCTGGCAGCGCGGACTGCTGGGGGAGGAATCGGATTCCGGGAGTGTGCTTTCGCGTCAGTTGGATTACTGGCGCGGGGTGTTGGACGGCCTTCCGGAGGAGTTGGCGTTGCCGGTGGATCGTGCGCGTGGTGTGGTGGCGTCGCATCGGGGTGACCGGGTGGTGCTGCCGTTGGGTGTGGAGTTGCATCGTGGGTTGGTGGGGTTGTCGCGTGCGCATCGGGTGACGTTGTTCATGACGGTGCAGGCGGCGTTGGCGGCGTTGTTGACCCGGTTGGGTGCGGGGACGGATGTGCCGATCGGCACGGTGGTGGCCGGTCGTTCGGACGAGGCGTTGGACGAGTTGGTCGGGTTCTTCGTCAACACGTTGGTGCTGCGTACCGATACGGCGGGTGACCCGAGTTTCGCGGAGTTGCTGGGTCGGGTGCGGGAGTCGGATCTGGGGGCGTTCGGGCACCAGGATGTGCCGTTCGAGCGTCTGGTGGAGGAGCTGAATCCGGCGCGGTCGCTGGCCCGCCACCCCCTCTTCCAGGTGATGCTGCTGCTGGAAGGCGACCGGACGGCCTCGGCGCCGCTCACCCTCGGCGCCCTGCCCGCCACCGTGCAGTCGACGGCCGGATCGGTGGCCAAGTTCGATCTGAGCATCGGCATGGGCGAGACCTTCGACGCGGACGGCGAGCCCGCCGGCCTGGAATGCGCGATCGACTTCGCGACGGATCTGTTCGACCGGGAGACGGTGGAGTCGCTGGCGGTGCGGTTCGGGCGGTTGCTGCGGGCGGTGGTGGAGAGTCCGGAACTGCCGGTGGGCCGGGTGGAGTTGTTGGCGGCGGAGGAGCGGGCCGGGCTGGTGGGTGGCGGGTTCACGTCGCTGCCGTCGGGGGTGTCGCTGGTGCCGGAGGTGTTCGAGGCGCAGGTCGCGCGGACTCCGGAGGCGGTGGCGCTGGTCGTCGGCTCGGAGCGCCTCACGTTCGCCGAGTTGAATGTGCGGGCGAATCGGCTGGCGCATCGGCTGATTGCCGCGGGGGTGGGGCCGGAGTCGGGTGTGGCGTTGGCGCTGCCGCGTTCGGTGGAGTCGGTGGTGGGGCTGCTGGCGGTGCTGAAAGCCGGTGGTGTGTACCTGCCGCTGGACGCCGAGTACCCCGCCGACCGCATCGCCCATACGCTCGCCGACGCGCAGCCCGTCCTCGCCGTGACCGACGATCGCTGGCCGCACCCGGAGTTGCTGGCCGGGCTGACCGTGGTGGAGGCCGGTGACGTGGCCGGTCCGGAGTCGGACCCGGTCGCGCGGGCTTCGGCCGGGGATGCGGCGTATGTGATTCACACGTCGGGTTCGACGGGTCGTCCGAAGGGTGTGGTGGTGTCGCACGGGAGCCTGGCGGCTCTGTTGGCGGCGCATCGGGCTGGTGTGATGGCGGGTCGGGTGCGGTCGCGGGTGGCGTTGACGGCGTCGTTGTGCTTCGACGCTTCCTGGGACGGCCTGTTGTGGCTGGTGGCCGGGCATGAGCTGCACCTGATCGGTGATGAGGTGCGGCGGGATGCGGCAGCGCTGGTGCGCCATGTTGGGGAGCGCGGTATCGGGGTGCTGGAGGTGACGCCGTCCTTCGCCGAGCAGCTGGTGGAGGAGGGACTGCTCACCGGCTGCCCGCCGGAGCTGTTGCTGCTCGGTGGTGAGGCGGTGGGCCAGGCCCTGTGGTCGCGGTTGCGGGAGGCGCCGGCGACGGAGGCGTACAACCTGTACGGGCCGACGGAGGCGACGGTGGACACGCTCGTCCACCCGCTGGCCGCGACGGAGCAGCCGGTGTTGGGCCGGACGGTCGCCGGGACGCAGGCCTATGTGCTGGACGAGTGGTTGAACCCGGTGCCGGCGGGGGTGCCCGGTGAGTTGTACCTGGCGGGGGCGGGTCTGGCCCGGGGGTATCTGAACCGGCCGGGGCTGACCGCGGAGCGGTTCGTGGCCTGCCCGTTCGCGTCCGGGGAGAGGATGTACCGCACGGGTGACCTGGTGCGCCGCTCCCGTGAGGGTGAGTTGGAGTACCTGGGCCGCACCGACCAGCAGGTCAAGATCCGGGGCTTCCGGATCGAACTCGGCGAGATCGAACAGGTCCTGAGGCGGCACCCCCGGGTGTCGGCGGCCGTCGTCCGCCCGGTCGAGGACCGGGCAGCGGGCACTCGTCTGGTCGCCTACGTGGTGACCGACGGCCGGCTGGACCAGGCAGGTCTGCGGGCCTTCGCGGGCGGGTTCCTGCCCGGCTACATGGTGCCGGCCGCCGTCGTCCCGCTCGACGCGCTGCCGCTCACCGGCAGCGGCAAGCTCGACCACCGGGCCCTGCCCGCCCCGGACTTCGCCGAACTCGCCGGGGGCCGCGCGCCGCGCACCGAACAGGAGCGGGTCCTCTGCGGGCTGTTCGCCGAGGTCCTGGGGATCGCCGGGGTCGGCATCGACGACGACTTCTTCGCGCTCGGCGGTCACTCCCTGCTCGCGATGAAGCTGCTCGCCCGGATCCGCACCGCCCTCGGCGCCGACCTCGGGATGCGCGCGCTGTTCGAGGCCCCGACCGTCGCCGGACTGGCCGGCCGGCTCGGTGCCGGGCCGGCCGCCGACGCCCTGGACGTGCTGCTGCCGCTGCGCACCGGTGGCGGCCTGGCCCCGCTGTTCTGCGTCCACCCGGCCGCCGGCATCAGCTGGGTCTACTCCGGCCTGCTGCCGCACCTCGGCGCCGACCGGCCGGTCTACGGTCTGCAGGCCCGCGGCCTGCGCGGGGATGCACCGGCGAGCGTCGCCGAGATCGCCGAGGACTACGTGCGGCAGATCCGGGCGGTGTGGCCGTCCGGCCCGTACCACCTGCTCGGCTGGTCCTTCGGGGCGGTGGTCGCGCAGGAGATGGCCGTCCGGCTCCAGGCCGAGGGCGCACAGGTCGGTGTGCTCGCCCTGCTCGACGGCGCACCGGTCACCGGCCACGGTCCGGCGGCCGCCGACGGGCCGGAGGAGGACGAACCCGTCGACACCCTGGCCGAGTTGCTGCTGTCACTGGGCTACGACCCGGAGGCCGGGCGCGGCCAGGCCGAGCTGGCCGCCGTCCTGGGGGAGGCCGCCGCCGAGCTGCCCGGCATGTTCGAGCGGCACCGCAAACTCATGGCCGAGCACGTGCCCGGCCGCTACCGGGGCGACGCCGTCTTCTTCGGCGCGACCCTCGACAAGCCCGCCGACTGGCCCTACGAACGGTCCTGGCGGCCGTACCTGGACGGCCGGATCGAGCCCCACCGCCTCGCCTGCGCGCACGGCGAGCTGACCCGCCCGGAACCCCTCGCACGGATCGCCTCCGTGCTCGCCGAGAAGCTTGGAGAGTGACCCGCGATGTCCGTCACCACCCCCGCCATGGCTCCGCCGGAGCCGTCCCGCAGCCGCTGGGGGCTGTGGGCCCAGGCCGACTTCCGTCGGCTCTGGATCGGTGAGACCACCAGCGGTCTCGGTACGGCGGTCGGCAACGTGGCGCTGGCCCTGGTGGCCGTCGTCACCCTGCACGCCAGCCCGCTCGCGGTCGGCCTGCTGACCGCCTCGGCCTGGCTGCCCTGGCTCTTCCTCGGGCTGCCGGCCGGTGCCTGGGTGGACCGCTGGCCCAAGCTGCGGGTGATGCTGGTCTGCGACCTGCTGCTGCTCGTCCTGTTCGTCAGCGTGCCGGTGGCCGGCTGGTTCGGTGTGCTGACCATGGCCCAACTGGTGCTGGTGGCCCTGCTGACCGGCGGGGTGAAGGTGTTCTTCTCCACCGCGTACGGGGCGGTGCTCCCGTCGCTGGTGGCCAAGGAGGACGTGCTGGAGGCGAACGTCAAGCTGCGTTCCGGGGAGTCGGCGGTGGAGATCGCCGGTCCCGGTGCGGCCGGCCTGCTGTCGCAGCTCTTCGGCGCGACCAGCGGCCTGCTCGCCGACGCGGTGAGCTACCTCGTCTCGGCGGTCTGCGTGGCCCGGATCACCGTGGTGGAGCAGCCTCCGCCGCCGTCGCAGCGGCGGGGCATCCTGAAGGAGATCGGCGAGGGCGTGGGCTTCCTGGCCCGCGACCCGTACCTGCGGACGCTGGCCTGCTTCGGGGCGGTCGGCAACCTCGGGCTGAACGGCATCCAGGCCGTCCAGACGGTCTTCCTGGTGCGCAGCGTCGGCATCGGATCCGGCGAGGTGGGCCTGGTGTTCGCGGTGGTGAGCATCGGCGGGCTGGCCGGCGCGGCGGTGGCCGGGCGGCTGGCCCGGCGGCTGGGCAGCGCCCGCGGGCTGCTGCTGTGCGAGCTGGTGGTCGCGCCCTTCATCTTCCTGCTGCCGATGGCCGGCGACCAACTGCCGCTCGCGGTCAGCGCGCTCGCGTGGTCGGTGGCCGTCTGCGGCGTCGTGGCCGGGAACGTGCTGGCCGGCAGCTTCTACCAGTCCTACTGCCCGCCCGCGATGATCGGGCGGATCAGGGCCAGCGCCTCGACCGTCAACTACAGCGCGATCCCCCTCGGCGCCCTGCTCGGCGGCTGGCTCGGCGAGGTGCTGGGCCCGCGCACCACGATCTGGATCATGGCGGGCGTGCTGCTGTCCGCAGGCGCCGTGCTGCTGGCGAGCCCGCTGCGCGGAATGCGCGACTTCCCGGCGCGCCCCGAGCACGGCGACCACCGCGCCGACGACGCGCGGCCCGAGCCCGCCGTCTGACCTCGCCGCCTGACCCCGCACACCCCGCCCCGCCCGCCCGATCCCTCACCCCGGAGCCCTCCGATGACCCGCACCGCCCGCCCGCGCCATTACCTGATGTGCCGTCCGACCCACTTCGAGGTCACCTACGCGATCAACCCGTGGATGGACCCGGCGAAGCCGGTCGACACTGGGCTCGCCGTGGCGCAGTGGGAGCGGCTGTACGCGCTCTACCAGGAGCTCGGTCACCGGGTCGACCTGATCGACCCGATCCCGGGCCTGCCCGACATGGTCTACGCGGCCAACGGCGCCACCGTGGTGGACGGCAAGGTGCTCGGTGCCCGCTTCCGCAACGCCGAGCGGGCCGCCGAGGGCCCCGCCTACCTGGAGTGGTTCCGCGCCCGGGGCTTCGAGACGCGCGATCCGGAGCACGTCAACGAGGGCGAGGGGGACCTGCTGCTGACCGCGGGCTCCGTGCTGGCCGGGCGGGGCTTCCGCAGCGTGGCCGACGGGCACGCGGAGGCCCAGGAGTTCTTCGGGCGCCCGGTGATCGGCCTGGAGCTGATCGACCCGCGCTACTACCACCTGGACACCGCGCTGGCCGTGCTGGACGGCGACGAGATCATGTACAACCCCGAGGCCTTCTCCGCCGGCAGCCGTGCCGTCCTGCGCCGGCTGTTCCCCGACGCCCTGTTGGTGGACGGCGCCGACGCGGCGGTGTTCGGCCTCAACGCCGTGAGCGACGGCCTGCACGTGGTGCTGCCGGAGGCGGCCGTCGGCCTGGCCGCGCGGCTTCGGGAGCGGGGATTCCGGCCGATCGGGATGGACCTCAGCGAGCTGCTCAAGGGCGGTGGCAGCGTGAAGTGCTGCACCCTGGAGATCCGCGCGGCGGCCTGAACGGCAGCCTCGATGGGTGGCCTGAGTGGGTGGCCTGAGTGGGCGGCAGTGATCACCGGTGCTCGGTTGTAGATCCGCCGTTGAACGCCCCCGGCCAGACTGGTGCCACACCACGACGGAAGCCCTTCCCCACCAGGGAAGCGAGCCAAGGGAGCACCAGAGATGACGCAGCGTCCGGCCACCGCCCCCATCCGCCTCCGCCTGTTCACGGTCGGTCTCGGGGTGGCCGTCGCCCTGGGTGCCGGTCTCTCCGCCACGGCCGCCGTGGCGGAGACGGCCGGCACCGGGACGGCGACGGTGGTGAGCGGCGGCGCGACGCCGACGCCCACCCCCGCCCAGCCCAGCCCCACCGGCACCGTCCACGGCAGCACCGGCGACTGGAACAGCACCGGCTCCTGACTACACCGGTTCCAGACCGCACTGGCTCCTGGCCTTACTGGCTCCTGACCGCACCGGAACAGCGGCAGGATCGATTCTTCAGTAGCTGGTCATCAGCTCGTCAGCGGCCCGGCCCGCAGCTCGTCACCGGAGCGCCCGCCGCCCCCCGGCCACCGCCCCGACGCCCATCCGAGACGGACGGAGCCGCCGGCGTCGACGGAGCCGAAGCAGCCGTAGCAGCCGTAGCGGCCGAAGGGTTCGAACCCTCCCCCCGGGGCAGCAGCCCCGCCACCTCCTCCGCCTCCGGCAGCCCCAGCCGGACGAAGATCCGGTGCGCCTCCCGCAGCCGGCCCCACGCCGCGGCCTCCCGCCCGAGGTCCGCCAGCGTCCGGCCCAGCACCACCAGCGCGTGGCCCTGGTCCCGCTCGGCCCCCAGTTCCTCGCACAGCGTCAGCGCCTGCCCGGCGTGCTCCAGCGCCTCGTCCGTCCGGCCCAGCGAGCGCAGACTGTCCGCCATCCGGTAGCGGGCGTGCGCGGCCCGGGCCCGCAGCCCGGCCGCCGAGGCCACCGCCAGGCACTCGCCGAACCAGGTGACGGCCTCCTCGTGCTGCCCCAGCCCGTGCAGCGCCAGCCCCAGTACGTACAGCGTGTACGCCCGGCCGGGATCGTCGTGCCGGGTCCGCAGCTCGGCGAGCGCCTCGTGGCAGATCGGTACGGCCTCGGCGGCCCGCCCGCTGCGCACCCGGGCCAGCGCGGCGTTCACCGTCGTCACCAGCGCCCCGGAGCGGTGGCCGAGTTCGCGGGCCAGCAGCAGCGCCTCGTCGTAGTGCCCGACGGCCTCGTCGTAGCGGCTGAGGAACTGGCAGACCAGGCCGAGGTCGTTCAGCGCCTGGCGCAGGATCACCGTGTCGCCTGCCGAGCGGGAGGCGGCCACCGCCAGCCGGGAGGCCGCCTCGGCCTCCTCCAGGCGGGTGGCGGCCAGGGCGACGTTGCCGCGGAGGAAGTGCGCCCGACCAGCTGCCCGGTGGTCGGTGTGGTGGTCCGCGGCGGTGGCCAGGGCCTCTGCCGTACTGGCGAGCTGGCGGCTGGGCGGGGCGAGGACGAACGGCGTGAGCGCGATCAGCAGGTCGATCGCGGCGCGCAACGCATCCGGTGCCGCGCCGCCGTCGGCCGGGGCCGGCGCGGTGTCGTCCGCGACGGTCCAGCACGCCACCTGGGCGGCGAGCGCAATCGCCCCGGAACCCTCCGCCTCGGCCCAGGCCCGGGCGCCGTCCGGGCCGCCGAGGTCCACACCCGCACTGCGGGCCGGCCCGAGCGCACCGGCGGCCGGATCTCCCGGGACGGCGTGCTGGAAGGCCGCGCACGCGGTGGCCAGCAGGTGGTCCAGCAGCCGGTCACGGGCCTCCACGGCCGCTCCCGGGTGGTCCGGGCGCCGCCGGGCGAAGGCGCGCAGCAGGTCGTGGTAGCGGTAGCGGCCGGGGAACGGCGACTCCATCATCGCCACGTCCACCAGGGACTCCAGCAGGTCCTCGGCGTCGTACTCGTCCAGGTCCAGCAGGGCGGCCGCGGCGGGCAGCCCGATGTCGGGGCCGTCCACCGAGGCGGCCAGCCGGAACGCCCGGGCCTGGGCGGGCGTCAACTGGCGGTAGCTCAGTTCGAAGGCGGCCTCCACCGCCAGGTCGCCGATGCGCAGCTCGTCGATCCGCCGCCGTTCGACCGCCAGCCGGCGGCCCAGCGTCTGGACCGTCCAGCTCGGCCGGGCGGCCAGCCGGGCCGCCACGATCCGTACCGCGAGCGGCAGGTGGCCGCAGACCAGCAGCAGCTCCCGGGCGGCCTCCGGCTCGGCGGCCAGCCGCTCGGCGCCGATCGTGCGGCCCAGCAGTTCGAGTGCCTCCGCCGGCTCGAACACGCCGAGGTCGGCCTGGACGGACGAGGGCAGGCCCGAGAGGCGGGTACGGCTGGTGGTGAGCACGGCGCAGCCGACCGCGCCCGGCAGCAGGGGCCTGATCTGCGCGGTGTCGTGGACGTTGTCGAGCACCAGCAGCAGCCGCCGGCCGTCGACCACCGAGCGGAACAGCGCCGAGCGGGCGTCCAGCCCCTCGGGCACCCCGTCGGCCGGCACGCCGAGCGCCACCAGGAAGCTGCTGAGCACCGCCTCCGGGTCGGCCGGGGTGGTGTCGGCGCCCCGCAGGTCGACGTAGAGCTGCCCGTCGGGGTAGGCGTCGCGGGCCCGGTGGGCGACGTGCAGGGCCAGCGCGGTCTTGCCGACCCCTCCCATGCCGACCACGGTCGCGATCACCAGCGCCTGCTGGCCCGGGGCGCCGAGGGCCTCGCCCAGCCGCTCGACCTGGACGGTGCGGCCGGTGAAGTCCGCCGCGTCGGGCGGCAGCTGGGCCGGTCTGGGCGCCGTCGTGGTGGTGCCGGCGGGCGCGGCGGGCGCACCCGCCGCCGTGGGGCCGTCCGGCGGATCCTGCGCCTCGGGCCCGGGCCCGGCCGGCTTCGCCGGGTTGGGGAGCAGCGCCGCGGCCGGCGCCGGGGCGGCGAGCGACAGGTCGCCCTCCAGGATCCGCCGGTGCAGCTGGTCCAGCTCCGCCCCGGGCTCCACCCCCAGCTCGTCCAGGAACAACTGGCGCACGCCCCGGTACACCGCCAGCGCGTCCGCCTGCCGCCCGGCCTGGTACAGCGCGCGCATCAGCAGCCCGTACGCCCGCTCGTGCAGCGGGTGCTCGGTGGTCAGCGCGGTCAGCTCCGGGATGCACCGGGAGAAGCGGCCCAGCGTCAGATCCAGGGCGATCCGCTCCTCCAGCAGGGTCAGCCGGAGCTCCTGCAACCGTTGTCGCTGCCGCTGTGCGAACGGGCCGGGGATGCCGGCCAGCGGCTCGCCCTGCCACAGCTCCAGCGCCTGGTTCAGCAGGTCACGCGCCTGCTGCGGCTGTCCGGCGGCCGCCGTGCGCTCGGCCTGCGCCGCCAGCTCCTCGCCCTGCGCCGCGTCCACGGAGTGCTTGGGCAGCACCAGCCGGTAGCCGTCCCCGACCGAGGTCAGCACGGTCGGCGCGTCCGGCTCGTCGCCGTGCAGGATCTTGCGCCACCGCCAGGCGTACGTCCGCACCGTCGTCACCGCGGTGCTCGGCGGCTCCTCACCCCACAGGGCGTCGATCAGGTCCGTGGCGCTCGCGCCGTGCCCCGGCCGGAGCAGCAGCACCGCCAGCATCGCCTGTTGTTGGGGACTGCCGACCTTCAGCACGGTCGTGCCGCGCTGCGCTCTCATCAACCCCAGCACCGAGAACCGGAAATCACTCATTCGTGCACCTGCCCGCTTCATGTGCCCGCCCCCGCCCACGCACGCGTCCGCCCCCCGATTGATGAGTCCCTATCAACCCACGCCAGCCGGTGGGCTGTCGAGAGATCGTCGACCCCGTAGTGATCCGGTGTTGATCGCCCACCGTCACAATCACTGGTGTGGCCCCCCAGCCGTCGGCCCGGTACGACCCGCCGGGCCCGCCACACCCCCCGGGTGCCGCCGCCCGGGCGACCACCACGTTTCTCGGAGGCCGACGCCAGTGAACACCGACCTGCTCTACCGGTTGCTCGACGTCGACCCGGTCGCCGGACCGGTCGAACTGCTCCACCGCGCCCGCGGCGCCCGCGACCTCCCCTACCTGGTGCTCGCCGCGCTCGTCCGGGAGGACGTCCGGATGGGCGAGCACGCCCGCGCCGAACTGCAGCGCGCCCGCGACCGGGCCGACTGTTACGCCCGGCTCGCCCGCGACCTCGCCGACGCCACCGGGGTGCGCCCGATCCGCGACCTCCCGCTGGCCGGCTACTACCCGTCCGACCTGCCCCGGCCGCTGGGCGAGCTCACCCTCGTCAGCCCCACCGAGGCCGCGCTCTGGCAGGCCGTCAGCCGGCTGGTCACCGAGCACCCGGTGGAGTCCGTGGAGGTCACCCTGCTCGGCGAGCGCCCCCGGCACACCTCCGTCACCCTGCGCTGGCCGGCCGAGGACCCGCTGCTCGACCCGTGGTACCAGGTCCGGCTCGGAACCGCCGCGCTCACCGGCGACCTCGCCACCGTCCCGGTCCGGCCCTACCTGGCCGCCGACGACCACGTCGAATGCCTGATCGCCCTCGCGGAGGAGGGGCTCGGCCGCGCCTTCCGGGCGGGTGACGTGATCGACGTGGCCCGCCTGGGCCGGAAGTCCTTCGAACCCGTCGAGACCGCCGCCGTGGTCGCCGCCTACCGGCTCGCCCCGGAGGCCGTCGCGCTCCTCGACCTCGCCGCCGAACACGTACCGCTGGGCTCCCTGGGCGGCGTGCGCACCGTCCTGGAATCCGAGGTCGCCCCCGAACTCCACCGCCGCGAAGCCCTCACCCGCCCGCTCCGCCCGCGGCACGGCACCCTGCTGCGCCGCACCGTCATCCGGCACCAGTGGGACGAGGCCCGCCTCCTCCCGGCCGGACCCGCCACCCTGCTGCTCACCCCGGTCGCCGACTTCCTCCTCGCCCCGGAGGGCGTCCGCCCGACGGCCCCCGCCCGCGCCGCCGCCCTCACGGCCCTACGGGCCTGGGACACCACCGCCCCCGCCACCCCGGACGGCACCCCCCGCGCCCGCCTCCCGGAGTCGAAACACGGCTGAACACGACCGCCCCCCGGGCGCCCGCCCCCTCCGACGACGGGTCAGCTCCTCGGGACGAGGGTGTTCTCGTTGGTGCGGCCGGCGGTGTAGTCGTCGATGTTGCGGGTGGTGGCGTCGATGATCTGGGTGACGGCGGTGTGGGTGAAGTAGGCCTGGTGGCTGGTGACGAGGACTTGGGGGAAGGTGACGAGGCGGGCGAGGACGTCGTCGGTGATGCCTTCGATGGAGCGGTCGGTGAAGAAGACGCCGGTTTCCTCTTCGTAGACGTCGAGGCCGACGCCGGAGAGGCGGCCGGCGCGCAGGGTTTCGACGAGGGCGGCGCTGTCGATGAGGCCGCCGCGGCTGGAGTTGACGAGGATGGCGTCGTCCTTCATCCGGGCGAGGGCGGCGGCGTCGATGAGGTGGTGGGTGGCGGGGAGCAGGGGGACGTGGAGGCTGATCAGGTCGGCGCGGGTGAGGAGTTCGGGTAGTTCGGTGTAGGTCATGCCGAGGTCGAGGCAGGCGGGGTTGGGGGCGATGTCCCAGCCGAGGAGGTGGGTGCCGAAGCCGGCCGCGATGCGGGTGAAGCACTCGCCGATCTTGCCGGTGCCGATGACGCCGATGGTCATGCCGTGGATGTCGCGGCCGAGGAGGCCGTCGAGGCGGAAGTCGAACTCGCGGGTGCGGGTGGCGGCGCGGGTGAGGCGGCGGTTGACGGCCAGGGCCAGCGTCCAGGCGTGTTCGGCGACGGCGTAGGGGCTGTAGTAGGAGACCCGGGCGACGGTGAGGCCGAGGTCGGCGGCGGCGTCGAGGTCGATGTTGTTGAAGCCGGTGGAGCGTTGGGCGATCAGCTTGGTGCCGCCGGCGGCGAGGGCGGCCAGGGTATCGGCGTCGAGGACGGCGTTGACGCTGCTGCTGACGGCGGGGTAGCCGGCGGCGAGCGGGGCGGTGTCGCGGTTGAGGAACATGCTCAGGCAGCGCAGCCCGTGCCGGCCGGCGAAGGCCTGTTCCAGCAGCGGCCGTTCGTCGGCCTGTACCCCGTACGCGAGGATCTCCATCGGTTGCCCTTCCGCGAGTGGTCCGCTCCACCGGCCACGCTAGCGGGGCCGTCGCGGGGGCGCCCGTCGGACGCACGAGGGCCCGGACCGGTGGCGGTCCGGGCCCTCGACGGGGCGGGGGAGGTCAGATGACCGTCTCCGCCTCCAGGTAGCGCTCCTGCGGGACGGTCTTCAGCTCGGCGACCGCCTCGGCGATCGGCACCAGGTTGATGTTGGTGCCCTGCAGTGCGGTGATGTGCCCGAACGCGCCCTTGTGGACGGCCTCGACGGCGTGCCAGCCGAAGCGGGTGGCGAGCACCCGGTCGTACGCGGTCGGGGTGCCGCCGCGCTGGGTGTGGCCGAGGATCACCGGGCGGGCCTCCTTGCCGAGGCGGTGTTCCAGTTCGCGGGAGAGCTGGGTGGCGATGCCGGTGAACCGCTCGTGGCCGTAGATGTCCTTGGTGCCCTCTTCCCAGTGCATGGTGCCGGGTTCGGGCTTGGCGCCTTCGGCGCAGACCACGATGGCGAACTTCTTCTGCCGGTCGAAGCGTTCGCGGACGACGGCGGTCAGCTTGTCGATGTGGAACGGGCGCTCCGGGACGACGATGGCGTGCGCGCCGGCGGCCATGCCCGCGTTGAGCGCGATCCAGCCGGTGTGGCGGCCCATGACCTCGACGACCATGACCCGCTGGTGGGATTCGGCGGTGGTCTTCAGCCGGTCCAGCGCCTCGGTGGCGACCGAGACGGCGGTGTCGAAGCCGAAGGTGACGTCGGTGGAGGCGATGTCGTTGTCGATGGTCTTCGGGACCCCGACCACCGGCAGTCCGGCGTCGCTCATCAGCTTGGCGGCCTTGAGGGTGCCCTCGCCGCCGATCGGGATCACCGCGTCGATGCCGAGGTCCGCGCACAGTCGCTTGGCGCGCTCGACGCCGTCGCGTAGGTGGCTGGGCTGGACCCGGGACGAGCCGAGGATCGTGCCGCCCTGGGCCAGGATGCCGCTCACCGAGTCGAGGGTGAGCGGCCGGTGGACGCCCTCCAGGAGACCGCGCCAGCCGTCCTGGAAACCGATGATCTCGTCGCCGTGGTCGACCACCCCCCGGTGGACCACGGAACGGATCACCGCGTTCAGGCCGGGGCAGTCACCGCCGCTGGTCAGCACTCCGATACGCATTAGCTTTGCAACTCCCGAGCAGAACCGAGGAACGGCCGGACTACAGGCTGGGACGACGAGCCGTCACCGTAGCGGGGCGCTCCCACGCCGGAGTGGCGGGGAGGTGGCCGCGGGGTGAAGGACCGGCCGATCCGGACAGAACGCCCGAAAACGGCCGCGAAGTCGAGCATACGGCCCCTGGTCCGGCCGGGCAGGAGCCGACGCGGGAGCGGCGCCGTCGGCGCCCCCGCGCGGAAGTGCAGCCTGCTGCCGAGGAGGGTGTGCAGTAGGCAGCCCCATTGTGGTACGTCCGGGGCCGCCCCTGAACCGGGTGACCGCATCGCGGGCACCCGGGCTTCGGGGCGGGCGGACGTACTACGCGGGGCGCGTCGTGGCGGCGATGCGCTCGGCGCGCAGCGCGTCGTACCAGGTGGTGTCGGCCGGCGGCAGGGCGTTGACGTCCAGCGCCAGCTTGATCAGCATGTCGGCCACGGCGGGGTTGCGGGCCAGCACCGGGCCGTGCAGGTAGGTGCCGAACACGGTGTCCCGCCAGGCGCCCTCGGTGCCGTCGCCGGTGCCGTTGCCCCGGCCGGCGACCACGGTGGCCAGCGGCTGGACGCCCTGGCCGAGGTGGGTGACGCCCTGGTGGTTCTCGAAGCCGGTCAGCTGCGGCAGGCCGAGGCGCGGGTCGACGTCGGCGAGGACGTCGCCGACGCAGCGGGCGCCGTCTCCGCGGGTGGTCCAGACGTCGAGCAGGCCGAGGCCCGGCTCGCGCTCGCCGAGGTCGTTGACGAACTCGTGGCCCATGATCTGGAAGCCCGCGCAGACGCCGAAGATGATCGCGCCGTTCTCGGAGGCCCGGATCAGGCCGCTGTCGTTGCGCAGCCGCTCGGCGGCGAGCCGCTGCGGACGGTCCTCGCCGCCGCCGATCAGGTAGATGTCGCCGCTGGTGGGGACGGACTGGTCGGAGCGGACGTCGATCCGGGTCACGTTGAGATGGCGCTGGCGGGCCCGGCGCTCCACGACCAGGGCGTTGCCGCGGTCGCCGTAGGTGCTGAGCAGGTCCGGGTAGACCCAGACCACGCGCAGGCTGCTCTCACTCATCCTCGAAGGCCTTCCGTCACGATCAGATGGGGCTGCAGGCGCGGCATCAGCCGGCCACGACCTTCCGCAGCTGCTGGAAGGCGGTGTAGTTGGCGATGGCCTCGATCCGGCCGGGCGGGGCCATCCGGACGGCCTGCTCCAGCGTGTCCACCACGTGGAACTGCAGTCCGGCGACCTCCAGGCGGACGGCCAGGTCCAGCTTGCGCTGCCCCATCACGAACACCGGGTGCCCGGCGAGGCGCTCGTAGTCGACGTCCCACAGCCAGGAGGTGTCCGTGCCGTCGGCGTCGAGCGCGTTGACGGAGAGGATCACCGGCGCGGGCGGGCCGTCGATCAGCGAGAAGGTCTCCAGCCAGCCGGCCGGGTTCTTGGCCAGCAGCAGCCGGATGTCCCGGCCCTGGTACTGGACCACGTCGTAGCGGCCGGCGACGGCCGAGACCGAGCGCATCCGCTCCAGCGCGACCTGCGGGGAGACGCCGAACACGGCGGCGACGGCGGCCGAGCTGGTGGCGTTGGCCAGGTTGGCCCGGCCGGGCAGCTGGAGCTGGATCGGCCAGGCGCCGCGCTGCGGGTCGATCACGTGGGTGCCCTGGAGCGCCCAGTGCGGGTTGGGGCGCCGGAAGCCGCACTCCTGGCAGAACCAGTCGTCGCCGGGGCGCTGCATCACACCGCCGCAGGCGGGGCAGGACCAGGCGTCCTCCTTCCAGGCCTGCCCGGCGGCCACCCAGACCACCTTCTTGCAGGAGGAGGCGGCCCAGGTCACCAGCGGGTCGTCGGCGTTGGCGATGACCACGGCCTCGGTGTCCTGAAGGCCCTCGCGCCACTTCTCGGCCATCATCCGGGTCTCGGCGGCGCGGTCGAGCTGGTCGCGGGAGAGGTTGAGCAGGGCGATCGCCTTGGGGCGGGTGTCGCGGGCGACGCCCGCCAGGTACTTCTCGTCGACCTCGATCACGCCGAAGCGGGCGTCCGAGCCGCCGGCCAGGGCGGAGGTGATGCCGGCCGGCATGTTGGCGCCCAGGGCGTTGGAGACCACCGGGCCGGCGGCGCGCAGCGCCTCGGCGATCAGGCGGGTCGTGGTGGTCTTGCCGTTGGTGGCGCTGACCAGGACGACGTCGAGGTGGTCGGCGAGGGTGGCGAGCAGGTCGGGGTCGAGCCTCAGGGCGACCTTGCCGCCGATCACCGAGCCGCTTCCGCGTCCGGCCTTGCGGGACACGGCGGCAGCGACCCGACCGGCCGTGACCGCGATCTTGGCGCGGGCCGGCAGCGAGGCGTCGCGTGCGCCTGTGGGCTCCGATTCGGTGCCTGCCATGCTCAGTGGTTCCTCCTTGCTGCGGCACCACCCGGGTCCGGATTAACGGGCCGTCGGGCGGCGGGGACGGGGCCAGCCTACCGACTCCGCCGCCCGGCTCGACGATCCGGACCCCAGGCAGCCTGCTGCGACGCGGCCGGAGGCGCCGCCTCGGGCGCCCTGACGGATCGTCGGGGAAGACGGTGTACGGAGGGGGCCTTCGTCGCTTGGGACGCTCTCCGGGCTCGCGGGGTTCCCGGGTGAGGATGTGGTGAAGAAAAGATCAGCGGCCCGGACGGACGCAGGAGGCCGGCTCGTCCGCGGCCAGCGTGGCGGTGATCACCAGGGTGCCGTCCTCGGCCCGGAAGTCCAGCGGGGCGGCCAGCCGGCGCATCGCGGTGATCAGCCCGGTGTTGGAGGCGTGGGTCACCGCGTACACCGTCGTCACACCGGCCGCCCGGGCCGCCGCCGAGAGCTGCCGCAGCAGGGCCGGACCGAGTCCGCGCCGCTGCCAGGCGTCCTCGACCAGCACCGCCAGCTCCGCCTCGTCGTCGTCCCACATCAGGTGCCCGAGGGCGACGATCCGCCCGTCGGCGGCCGTCGCGGCGAGGCTGTGGCCGTGCCGGGCGTCCAGCAGGTGGTCCAGGTAGCGGCCGGCGTCGCGGACCGGCCCGTGGTAGCGCAGCCGCAGCGAGGCGGGGGAGCAGCGGAGGTGCATCGCCAGGGCCGCGGCCCGGTCGGCCGGTCCGGCGGGGCGCAGCGTCAGCGCCGTCCCGTCCGCCAGCGTCAGGCGGGACGGCGCCTCCCGGTCCGGCTCCGTCACGGCTCGCGGCCGGTCGACCGGGGGGTGCGGACGGGCGGGCCGCAACGGGCCCCCGGCGAGCGCGGGCAGCCGGGCGGCCTGGCCCTCGGGCGCCGCGCACCTGCGGTCGGACCTGCGGAAAGGCCGGTGCCAGAGCCGTTCGGGGCGAGTGCGTGATGCCGTCATGCCGCCGACGCTACCGACGCCGCGCTTCCGGCCGGTTACGTGATCGTGAACGCAGGAATGACCTGGGCGGTTCCGGAGCGTGACGAGCGTGGCCATGTTCCGGGGGCTCGACGGGGCTCGATCGGCCCCGACCGGGCTCGGACACCAGGGTGGCCGACGGGCCTGGGGTGATCGCCCGGCCCCGAACGGATCATTGACCTGAACACGCTCACGGATGGCGCAGAATCCGGGAACGGACGAGCCCCTTCGGATAGGGATGGCTCGGCTTTCCGCCGATCCCACCTCCCCCGAAGGGGCCCACATGTCCTTCCCGTCGTCCCTCCTGAAGAAGTCCGTCCTCGTGCAGCGGTCCGTACTGGGCGTGGCGTGCTGCGCACTGCTGCTGGCCGCGCCGATCGCCCTCGCCCAGCCGGCGGCCGCCGCCGACGGGCCCAAGACCCCGCAGGAGGCCGCCGCCTGCAAGTCCGTCGTCTCCACGCTGCTCGGCGGCTTCGGGTCGATGCTCGCGAACTCGGCGTGCGTCGTCCAGCCGAGCGACAGCTGAGCGACAACTGAGCGACAACTGAGCGGCGGCCGAGTGGCGGCCGAGTGACGGCCGGGCGACCCGGCGGGCCGGGGCCACCCGAGGGACCGCCTCAGGCCCCGGCCACCGCTGCCACCTGGGCGGCCATATCTCACGGCTGCGCCGAGCGGTCAGGGGTGGGACGGGTCGTCGGGGAGGGTGAGGGTGGCGAGGGCGCCACCCTCGGGGTGGTTGGTGAAGGCGAGGTCGGCGCCGATGACCCGGGCGTGGCCGGTGGCGATGGTGAGGCCGAGGCCGTGGCCGCGTCCGCGTTCGGGGGCGTTGGTGCGGAAGCGCTGGGGGCCGCGGGCGAGGAGGTCGTCGGGGTAGCCGGGGCCGTGGTCGCGGACGGTGATCCGGTGGCCGTCGACGTGCAGCCGGATCGGCGCGGTGCCGTGCCGGTGGGCGTTGAGCAGCAGGTTGCCGAGGATGCGGTCGAGGCGGCGCAGGTCGGTGCGGACCTGACGGTCGGCGGCCGCGTCCACGTCCACGTCGACCTCCAGGCCGGTGAGCGTGACGGTGCGACGCACCGCCCGCTCCAGCGGGACGGGGGCGAAGTCCGGGATCTCGGCGTCGGCGTCGAGGCGGGAGACCTCCAGCAGGTCCTCGACCAGCGAGCGCAGGGCTTGCACCCGGTTCTGGACGAGTTGGGTGGGGCGGCCGGGCGGGAGCAGTTCGGCCGCGGTGACCAGGCCGGTGAGCGGGGTGCGCAGTTCGTGGGCGACGTCCGCCGTGAAGCGCTGCTCGTCCTCCAGCCGCTGGTGCAGGGTGCGGGACATCAGGTCGACGGCGGCGGCGAGGTCGGCGACCTCGTCCTTCCCGTCGACGAGCTCGCCGATCCGGGTGTCCGTCCGGCCGGCGGCGATGCCCCGGGCGGCCGTCGCCGCGGTGCGCAGTCGGCGGCTGATCCGGTCGGCGACCAGTACGCCGGCCAGGACCGTGGTGAAGACCGCGGCGACGACGGTGATCAGGATGATCCGGTCGAGGTCGGCGATCGCCTGCCGGTCCTGGGTGAAGTCCACCCGGACGGAGAGCACCCCGGTCTGGACCGGTCGGGCCGCCCACATCGACTCGCCCTGCGGACCGCCGGCGAGCAGCGAGCCCTCGTGGCCGTCGGCCGCGAGCGTCCGCAGCCCCTGGGGCAGCGCAGGGTCGTCCAGGGCGAACCGGTCGGTGACCTCGCCGCGCTTGTAGGTGTCCACGGCCGAGCCGAGCGCGGCGAGCGCGGCGGCGCGGGCCTGGTCCACGTGCTGACGGATCATCGCCTGGTGGACCAGCAGGCCGACGGCCACCGCCACCAGGACGGCGATGGCGGCGACGGCGGTGGCGATCTGACGGCGCAGGGTCATGCCGGACGCCGCAGCTTGTAGCCGAACCCGCGGACGGTCTCGATCCGGCCGGAGCCGATCTTGGCGCGCAGCCGCTGCACGTGGACGTCCACCACCCGGGTGTCGGCGCCCCAGTCGTAGTCCCAGACGCGTTCCAGCAGGGTGGAGCGCTCCAGCACGATGCCGGGCGCGGCGGTGAACTCCAGCAGCAGCCGCAGCTCGGTGGGGGTGAGCGGGACGAGGTGGCCGTCGACGCGCACCTCCATGCTGTCGGTGTCCACCTGCATGCCGTCGAAGCTGCGCAGCGCGGGGGAGGGGGCGTCCGCGAGGACGGCGGCAGGCGCGGCGACGGGAGCGGCGGGGTCCACCGGCTCCTCGGGCAGCGCGGGTTCGGCCGGGACCACCCGCACCCGGCGCAGCACGGTGCGGATCCGGGCGACCAGCACGGCGCTCTCGAAGGGCTTGACGACGTAGTCGTCCGCCCCGGCCTCCAGACCGGACACCACGTCGACCGGGTCGGTGCGTGCCGACATCATCAGGATCGGCAGCTGGCTCTCCTCCCGGATCCGGCGGCAGAGGCCGACCCCGTCGAGGAGCGGCAGCATGACGTCCAGCAGCAGGAGGTCGGGGCGCACGGCATGGAAGGCCTCCAGGCCCTCCAGGCCGTCGGCGGCCGTGGTGACCGGGAAGCCGTAGCGCTCCAGGGCCATCCGGGTGGCCTCCCGGATCACCTCGTCGTCCTCGACGAGCAGGATGTGCGGGTGGGCGGGCGCGGCTGCGGGGTTCATGGCTTCGCTTCCGAGGGAGCCGAGGGCGGGCGGATGGGGACCGGGACGGCCGTCTTCGGGGAGGAGACGCCCGCGCCGGCGCCGGCTTCGGGCAGGGCGGGCTGCGGCTGGGCGGACGGGCGGCCGCTGCGCTGGGCGACGGCGGGGCCGGCGGAGGGCGTGCTGGTGGGCGTCTGTGCGCCGCCGTTCGTGGCTCCGCCGGCCGGGCCGGCGATCGGGCCGGAGATCGGGCCGGTGTCCTCGACCTTCCGCTCCAGCAGGCCGAGCCGGACGCCGTCCCACTGGTAGTGGCTGCTGGTCCGGACGAACGCGCCGGTCGGCTCGTAGAGCCACAGGTCGGACCCGACGGTCGCGGCGCTGAACCCCTTCAGCACCTCGACCTGGAGGATGGGCAGCAGCCGGTCGTCGGCCAGCAGGTAGACGTGCAGGACCACGGGCCCGGGGGTGGCGACGGAGACGACCAGTTCGTCCCGCCCGTCGCCGGTGAGGTCACGGAACTCGGGGCTGCGGACGTCGCAGGCGGGGCAGGAGTCCAGGGCGCGCCGCTCCTCCGGGCCCACCGTGGAGTCCTTGGCGAGGACGGTACGGACGTCGACCGTCCTGATGTCGTGCCCGGGGACGGTCACGTCCGGGACGGGTTGCGGCGCGGCCTGGGTGGCGGCCCCGGCGCCGGTGGCGGGAGGGCGCGGCGGCGGGGAGGCCGCCAGGTCGGGCCAGAGCGGCTGGGCCACCAGCGGTGGCGCCACCGGCTGGGTGGCGCCGTGGTCCTGGAGCCCGCCGGGGGTGGCGCGGCCGAGGGCCAGGGCCGCGAGCGTCACGAGGACGGCCAGGGCGGCGAGGGCCGCCACCGGCACGGCGACGGGCCGGCGGCGGGGTGGGGATGCTGCTGCCACGGTCGGTGCTCGTCCTCCTGGTCTGCGGCGATGCGCCGGTTCGTCCCCGCACCGGCCTCGGTGGTAGGTCGCGTGGACGGCGGTCGGTGGTTCCCGTCCCGCCGTCCCGGCCGCCGCGCCGGTTCGACAGTCGAAACGACCCGACGGCCGGGACGACCGGGACGGCGCGGCGGCTTCAGCCGGTCGCGCCGCCCGGACCGGCCAGGTCCGCCAGGACGATGATGTTGTCCGTCCAGTGCCCGTCCGAGCCGATCCGCCCGCCGCAGGTGATGAGCCTGAGAGCGGGTTCGGGAGTGTCACCGTAGACCGTTTCGGTCGGGAAGCGGTCCTTGGCGGCCTGGAGCAGCGAGCGGACCTTGAAGTCCACGGTGCTGCCGTCCGCGCGCCGCACCTGGATCAGGTCGCCCGGCCGCAGCTTCGGCACGCCGTGGAAGACCGCCGGGCCGTGCGCGGTGTCGTAGTGCCCGATGAGGACGGCGGGGCCGGCCTCCCCGGGCGTCGGCCCGTTGCGGTACCAGCCGACCTCGTCGGCCCGGTCGGCGGCCGGCACTTCGACCGTCCCGTCGGGATTCAGCCCGAGGCCGGTCACCGGGGCGTCCACCCCGGCGGCCGGCACCAGCAGCCGGGTCGGCGCCGAAGCGGCGAAGGGCTTCGGCGCGCCGGCCGGGCTCCCGGCGGTCCCGGCCGTCCCCGTGGTCCCCGCGGTTCCGGGGCCTCCCGAGGGCGCGGCCGCCGGGTTGTCGGTACTGCCGTGCACCGAGGGCTCGACCCGCACCACCGGGGTGTGCTGGCCGGACAACGCCACGGTGGTGCCCAGCACCAGGCAGGCCAGGCCCGCCGCACCGAACGCCGTCCGGCGCAGTGTGCCCGGGCCGGGGGAGGCCTTGCGGCGCCGCCGGTTGCGGCCGCCGCGCGGGAGGCCGTGGCGGGCCGGCCCGTCGGCGCCGGGCGTCCTGTCGGGCTGCCCGCCGCCCGCCGGGGCCCCGGTACCCACCGGGCCCCCGGCGCCGCCTCCCCACCCGGTCAAGGGCGGGGGAACGGCGCCGGGGTGCCCGGCGGACTCGGGGCCGGTGTCAGCCGCGCGCACCGGAGCGGCGGCGCAGCATCGCGAAGCCCAGCGCACCGGCGCCGACGGCCGCGACGGCGCCGCCACCGGCCAGCATCAGGCCGTTGCTGTCGGTCTCGCCGGATCCGTCGCCGGCCTGGGCCGCGCCCTTGGGCACCTCACGGACCTGGGCCTTGCCGTCACTGGAGACCCCGGCGCCACCGGCGGCCGGCTGCGCGGAGGGCCCGGTACCGGCGGAGGGCTTCGCCGTGGGGGTGGCACCCGCGACCGAGGGGGCACCCGGGGCGGCCGGGGCGGGCTGGGCCGGGCTGGGCGTCGCGGTGGGGGTGGCCGACACGCCGGCACCCGCAGCAGGCGCGGCGGACGGGGTCCCGTCGGCGAAGGCCTGTCCGCCGGTGACGACGGTCAGCAGTGCGCCCCCGGTCAGGGCGCAGACGGCCAGCACGCGGCGGGCGGGGGAGCGGTGGGTACGGCTCCTGCTCATACGGTGTTCTCCTTCGTCATGGACGCCTCCCGGCCGGGGCGGCCGGTGCGTCGTCCATGACGGTAGGAGGCCCGTGTCGCGGTCCCCGGCCGGTCGTGTCACGGCCGCCCATCGGCTGCGTAACGAACCCCGGGGCCCGTTGCGGCCGGGGTGGCGGCGGCGGTGCCCGTGCGGTGGGAGGCCGTCCGGTTGACGCCCCGTCGGGTCGTGGGGGTAACCCCCCTCCCGGCCCGGGGGACCGCTCCATGGCCCGGGGTCGCGGGCCCGGACACACTGGCAGCGGTTCGAACAGCGTGGTGGTAGGCCCCCGTTCCGGGGTGGTGGGCGCCGTGAGCAGAGCGCCGGCCGACCGCGCGACGCCGCACCGCGCACGTGATGCCGTCCCACCTCCAGCCGATCGAGGTCACCGATGACCAGTACCGCCGCCCACGCCGCGACCGCCCCCGCCCCCGACCCGACGAGCAGGAGGGGAGGGCGCTTCCGCTGGACCGTCGTCCTGCTGACCTCGCTCGCGATCGTCGGGTACGCCGTGGGGACGTACGCCCAGGCCGACCTGCCCATCGCCGCGTCGAAGGGCGGCCTGCCCGCCACCTACGCCGAGCGCCCGATGGCCGTCCAAGTCACCTTCTACGTCCACATCGTGACGGCCGCGCTCGCGCTGCTGGTCGGCCCGTTCCAGTTCTCCACCGCGCTGCGCCGGCGGTCCCCCGCCGTCCACCGCTGGACGGGCCGTATCTACGTCTTCGGGGTCGCGGTGGGATCCCTGGCCGCGTTCGTCATGGCGTTCTTCAACTCGGTCGCCTTCAACGGCTTCTTCGGCTTCGGCGGCCTCGCCCTGCTCTGGGCCTGGACCACCTGGCGCGGCTACCGCGCCGTCCGTGACCGCGACCTGCCGAGCCACCGCGCCTGGATGATCCGCAGCTTCGCCCTCACCTACGCCGCCGTCACCCTCCGGTCCTGGCTCGGCGTCCTCATCCTCCTCCAGACGCTCACCGCCCAGGGGCACGTCGACGGCCAGCGCTTCTTCGACAACGCCTACGCCGCCGTCCCGTTCCTCTGCTGGCTGCCCAACCTGATAGTCGCCGAATTCCTCATCCGCCGCCGGGGCCTGCCCGCCTACCGTCTCACTCCGGCCGGCCCGCAGTCCTGAGCCGGAAGCGGCGGGAAGGCTCGTGGGAGGGTCGTCAAACCCCCTCCTGTGTAGCGGTGTTGGGGAACCCGCTGCGGCCCCGCCGCAGTCAGCCGATGCGGGTGGGGGTGTCGAGGAGGGGGTGGCCGGTGGTGGTGAGGAGGGTGGTGAGGTCGGTGGGGGTGAGGGTGTGGGGCGCGCGGAGGTAGAGCTCGTCGACGGTGGTGCCGGGGAGGGGGTGGGGCTGGCGGGAGAGGATGGCGACGTGCTGGTCGGCCAGGGCGGTGTGGACGCGGGCCAGGCCGTCGGGGGTGCTGCGGGCGGCGGTGCGGACGCGCCACAGGGTGGTCGGGGGCGCGGGGGAGTGGGGGTGGTGGCGCTGGGACCACCAGGTGTGGAAGAGGGCGGTGGCGAGGAGGGCGAGGGCGGCGGCGGCGAGGACCACCGGGCCGTCGGGGCCGCGGACGACGATCTTGGCGACCAGGTCGGCCGCGGTGACCGAGACGAAGACGGCGGCGAGTTCGACGCTGTCGCGGCGCCAGCGGTGGGTGCCGGCGCCGCGTCGTCGGGCCCGGGGGCGGGTGGGCGTCGGCTGCATGGCCGTGTGCTCCGTGTGCTCCGTCTGCTCCATGACAGCACCCTGCCCGACGGGTGTTTCCTGCCCACGAACCCGCCGTGACCTGGTGGTTAAGGTCACCGGGCCCGCGTTACGGTTGCAGGTCCGCGGCCGCCGCCTTGACCTCGGCGAGCAGGAGCTCCAGGTCGGCCTCGGTGGTGGCGGCGTTGAGCAGGCAGGCCCGGAGCATCTCGCGGTCGCCGAGACGGGCTCCGGTGACGAAGACCCGGCCGCGCCGCTGGACGGCGGAGGGGAGTTCGCGGTTGAGGGCGTCGACGGCGGCCTCGTCGTGCCCGGGGGTGCGGTGGCGGAAGGCGACGATGGAGGTCTGTACCTCGGCCAGCAGCTCCAACTCCCCGTCGGCCTCGATCAGTTCGCCGAGGAGGCGGGCGAGGGCGGTGCAGCGGGCGATGTCGCGGGCGATGCCGTCGCGGCCCTTGTGGGCGATGGTGGCCCAGACCTTGAGTGCGCGGAACGGGCGGGTCTGCTCGGTGCCGTACTCGGAGAACCAGCCGAGCGCGCCGGCCGCCTCGTCGCGCAGGTAGGAGGGGACGAGGCTGAAGGTGGCGCGCAGTTCCTCGGTGTCGCGCACCAGCGCGCAGCCGCAGTCGACGGGCACGCCCAGCCACTTGTGCGGGTCGAGGGCGAGGGAGTCGGCACGCTCCAGGCCGGCGTAGCGGTGGGCGATGGCCGGGTCGAGCCTGCCGAAGGCCCCGTACGCGCCGTCGACGTGCAGCCACAGGCGCTGTTCGGCGCAGAGGTCGGCGATCGGGCCGAAGTCGTCGACGGCTCCGGTGCCGACGGTGCCGGCCGAGGCGACGACCAGGAAGGGCAGCAGTCCGGCGGCCCGGTCGCGTTCGACGGCGGCCCGCAGTTCGGCGGGGTCGAGGCGGCCGTCCGGCCCGGTGGCGACGGTGCGCAGGTGCCGGCTGCCGAGGCCGAGGAGTTCGGCGGCCTTGCGGACGCAGGAGTGGGT
This sequence comes from Kitasatospora sp. NPDC056731, assembly GCF_040687675.1. NCBI lineage: Bacteria > Bacillati > Actinomycetota > Actinomycetes > Kitasatosporales > Streptomycetaceae > Kitasatospora > Kitasatospora sp. NPDC056731. Next base: position 51,836 of record NZ_JBFBNR010000011.1, on the reverse strand, counting down.
CTCGCCGGTGACGTAGCCGACCAGTGGCGGCAGGCCGGCCAGGCCGTCCTCGCGGATGTCCCAGCCGGCCCGGCGGGCGGCGCGGTTGCGGGCGGCGGCCAGGCACACGATGGTCGCCATCGAGGTGCCGGAGGTGAGCAGGCCGCCGCCGGCCGGGTGCGGGAAGCCGACGAGTTCGGCGATCCAGCGGACCACGGCGCGTTCCAGGTGGACGTCGGCGTGGTCGCCGCCGGCCGAGCTGGGGTTCATGGCGGAGGCGGCGAGGGTGGCGAGGACTCCGGCGGGGGCGGGGGCGGAGTTGACCCAGCCGAAGAAGCGGGGGTGGCCGTTGCCCATCGGGTGGGGGAGGACGTCCTGCCCGATGGCGGTGAGGAGGTCGGCGAGCGGGCGGCCGTCGGCGGGCAGCGGGGCGTCGAGCAGGGCCCGGCGGGCGGTGCCGTCCATCGGCTGCCAGACCGGGCGCCCGGGCAGTTCGGCGAGGTAGTCGGAGACGAGGTCGGCGGCGGTGTGCGCGGCGGCGCGGAAGTCCTCGGTGGTCATGATGGCGGCTCTCCAGGGGCGGGGGAGGCGCGGCGTCCTCGGCGCACCCTGATCGTTCGGTCCGGTGGACCGGTCGGCCGATCCTACGGAAGGGGCCCGCGCCGTGCGGCGCGGGCCCTCCAGGTGAGACGGGGTGGTCGGTCCCGGTGGGACGGCGGGGTCAGTCCAGAGAGCCGGACAGGCCGCTGGCGGAGCGGCAGTAGCCCTGCATCTCCTTGTTGGTGATCTTGGCGCAGAGCCGGCCGGCCGCGCCGTCGTCCGTGTAGTTCACCGTGTAGTAGCTGACCAGGCCCTCGGCGCAGGCCTTGCGCTGCCAGCCGTCGGCGGCGGTGCCGCACTGCTGGGCGGCCCAGTCCTCGCGGTCGAGGTTGTACTTCATCGTCCGCGAGCCGACGCCGCGGCTGCAGTCGGTCGCCCCGCCGCTGGCCTTGCCGCTGAGGCACCACTTGAGGGCGTCGGCGTAGACCTCGGGGTGGTTCGGGTAGTCGTGCGAGGAGAGGTAGAAGGTCGGGGCGTAGAAGAAGCACGCGGACTGGAACAGGGCCGGCTGGTCCTTGCACGGGTACAGCGGGTCCTGGGCGAGCTTGTCGGCGGGCAGGTTCGCCTTGGCCTTCTCGTCCTCCTCGTCCGGGCCGAAGAGCTGCATGAACAGCCCTTCGGAACAGCGGATCTTGTTCTGGTCGGTGGGGAACTTGTTGCACAGCTCGCGCGCCTTGGGGACGTCCTGCTTGGCGACGAACATGGTGCCGTGGCCGACGCCGTGGATGCACGGGCCGGTGTTCTTGGGCGCGCAGAGCTTGAGCAGGTCCACCTCGGGCTGGGCGGAGGCGTTGAGCATCTCCTCGACCGCGCCGTGCAGGTAGCCGGCCGCGCAGGTCTCGTGTGGGAAGGAGATGACCTTCTGGAAGTCGGCGTTGAAGCGCTTGACCGCCGAGTGGCCGAGCTCGTGCGCGATCGGGTGGCAGAAGCGCACGGTGTACGGCTTCTCCTTGGTGATCTTGTCGAGGTCGGCGAGCGCGACGCCGGGGTCGGTGGCGTCCATCTCGGCCATCAGCTTGTTGCGCAGCGTCGAGCGGGTCCACACCGCCGGGTCGCCGGTCGGGGTGGCGCTCGCGGCCGCCGGCGCGACACTGGGTGCGGCGGCGCCGGTGCCCGCGGTGGCGGCCGGGGCCGTCGCCGCGACGCCGGGCGCGGGCGACCAGTCGGTGACGGCCACCGACCCGAGGCCCAGGACGCCCAGGAGCAGGGCGGTGAGAATCGCGAATACCCGCGGTTGCATGAGGTGATCCCCCGGCGGATCGAGGTGGACGGTTCGCTCCCATCCTGACGGCACGCCGGCGGGAGTCCGCGTTTTCGCCCGCCATTCGGGAGGTGTCGGCGACGCTACCGCACCGTCCGACGCCCGGGCGCGGCGGGTTGGTTCCGGATGATCACCGGGATCAATCACCCGGATCAATCACCCGAACGGCGCAGCGGCCCGCCGTCGCAGCCGCCGCACCGCCCGGGGTGGCGGCCGTCAGATGTCCAGCGTCACCTGGTAGTCCGTCAGCCAGGTGTGCAGTTCGAGTGCGAGGTCGACGGCCAGCCGGACGGACTGCGGGTCGGTGTCCGGGTCGAGCGCGTCGGCGAGGCGCCGCCGGTCGAGCAGGGCGAGCGCCGGGGACTTCTGCTCGGCGGCGAGCCGGGCGAGCTCGGCCCGCAGCAGCGCCGGGTAGTGCGGGTCCTCGGTGACCGGGTACGGGCTCTTCACCCGGTCGGCGACGGCGTCCGGCAGCACGTCCCGGACGGCGGCGCGCAGCAGGCTCTTCTCCCGGCCGTCGAAGTGCTTCATCGCCCACGGCGTGTTGAAGACGTACTGGACCAGCCGGTGGTCGCAGAACGGCACCCGCACCTCCAGGCCGTTGGCCATGCTCATCCGGTCCTTGCGGTCGAGCAGGATGCAGACGAAGCGGGTCAGGTGGAGGTACGAGATCTCGCGCATCCGCCGTTCCAGCGGATCGGCGTCCGGCAGGTGCGGGACTTCGGCGAGTGCCTCGCGGTAGCGGGCCTTCCGGTAGCCGGCCAGGTCGAGTTCGGCGAGCAGGCCGGCGTCGAGCAGGTGTTCGCGCGGGCCGGCGCCCTGGCCGCCGAGGCCGGTCAGCGAGACCGCCCAGGGGAAGTCGTCGGCGGCGACGGCCTTCGGGTCGTGGAACCAGCGGTAGCCGCCGAACAGCTCGTCCGCGGACTCGCCCGACAGGGCGACGGTGGACTGGCGGCGCACGCCCTGGAAGAGCAGCAGCAGCGAGATGTCCATGTCGCCGAAGCCGCCGGGCAGGTCGCGGGCGCGCAGGACGGCGTCCCGCTGGGCGAGGTCGGTGAGCGCGGCGGCGTCCAGCTCGATCACGTTGTGGTCGGCGCCGACGTGCTCGGCCAGCATCCGGGCGTACGGGCCGTCCAGGGTCGGCCGGACCTCGCTGGCGTGGAAGTTCTCGCTCTGGCCGGCGAAGTCGACGGCGAAGGAGCGCACCGGGCCGGCGCCCTCGGCCCGCAGGACCCGGGCGGCGAGGGCGGTGACGGCGCTGGAGTCCAGGCCGCCGGAGAGCAGCGAGCAGAGCGGGACGTCCGAATCGAGCTGGCGGTGGACGATGTCGTCCAGCAGGGCCCGGACGGTGGCGACGGTGGCCTCCAGGGTGTCGGTGTGCTCGCGCGCCTCCAGCGCCCAGTAGCGGCGCACCGACACGCCCTCGCGGCGGACCCGGACGACGTGCCCGGGCCGGACCTCGACGATGCCCCGGTAGGGGGTGATGCCCGGGGTGCGGGTGAAGGCGAGCAGTTCGCGCAGCCCGTCCAGGTCGACCACCGGGTGGACCGAGGGGTGGGCCAGGATGGCCTTCACCTCGGAGCCGAAGACCACGCCGTCGGGGGTCGGGTGGTAGTGCAGCGGCTTGACGCCCATCCGGTCGCGGACCAGCAGCAGTTCCTCGCTGCGGGCGTCCCAGATCGCGAAGGCGAACATCCCGTTGAGGCGTTCGGCCAGGCCCTCGCCCCACTCCAGGTAGGCGTGCAGCACGACCTCGGTGTCGCTGCGGGTGCGGAAGCGGTGTCCGGCCGCCTTCAGTTCGGCTCGCAGCTCGCGGTGGTTGTAGACCTCGCCGCTGTAGGTGAGCGCGGCCAGCAGCCGGCCGTCGTGCTCGACGGTCATCGGCTGGACGCCGCCCTCCAGGTCGATCACCGCGAGGCGGCGGTGGCCGAGGCCGGCGTGTCGCTCCAGGTGGACGCCGCCGGCGTCCGGGCCGCGGCAGATCTGGGTGGCCGTCATGGCGTCGAGGACGGCCCGTTCGGCGGTGAGGTCACGGTTGAAGGCGACCCATCCGGTGATCCCGCACATCAGCAAGCCTCCGGTTCTTCCGCTACGTATGCGGAAAATGACGCTACGTGTCGGAGGGGTGTGGCTACAAGGGTGCGTCGGGAAGGGGTCGGGAGGGGCTGGGGAGGACCATGTGACTGGTTGTTTGAGCTGAAAGTCGTAAAGTCTGCCCGAATTCGGGCAGGATTCTTGGCCCCGGCGGGCGGCGCGGCCTAGGCTCCTCACTCGTGCCGAGCTCACCCCACCCTCACGACGACCTCCTCGCCCACCTCACCCGGACCAGCCCGCTCGGGCCCCGGGAGGCGGCGCGGGTCGTGGCGGAGGTGCTGGCGTACTTCTCCGAGAGCACCGAGGAGTACGTCCGCCGCCGCCACGGCGAGCTCCAGGCACGCGGACTGACCAACGAACGGATCTTCACCCGGCTCGCCGAGGAACTCCCCGCCCGCCGGGTCGCGGCACCCGAGCTCTCGGCCCGCCAGCTGCGCCGGATCGTCTACGGCTGAGCGCTGCCGGGGCGCTGGCGGCTCCACGGCGCTCACGGCACTGGCGCGTTCACGGCATTTACGGCACTTGCAGCATTTACGGCATTCACGGCATTGACGAAGAGGAGACCACGCATGTGCGGAATCGTGGCCTACATCGGCCCCAAGGACGCGACCCCCTTCCTGCTGGAGGGCCTGGCCCGGCTGGAGTACCGCGGCTACGACTCGGCCGGCGTGGCCGTCACCGGGCGCACCGGCGGGCTCAAGGTCCGCAAGGTCAAGGGCCGGGTCGCCGACCTGGCCGCCGCCGTCCCGGCCCGGTTCAAGGGCGGCACCGGCATCGGCCACACCCGCTGGGCGACCCACGGCGTGCCCAGTGACGCCAACGCCCACCCGCACCTGGACGGTGCCGAGCGGATCGCCGTCGTCCACAACGGCATCATCGAGAACGCCGACGAACTGCGCGCCAAGCTCACCGCCGACGGCGTCGTGTTCCGCTCCGAGACCGACAGCGAGGTGCTCTCCCACCTGATCGCCGCGCACGTCGGCGAGGGCGTCGAGCTGGAGGACGCGGTGCGCGCCGCCCTCGGCCGGGTGGTCGGCACCTACGGCATCGCGGTGCTCGACGCCGAGCAGCCGGACCGGATCGTGGCCGCCCGCAACGGCAGCCCGATAGTGCTCGGGCTCGGCGAGAAGGAGATGTTCGTCGCCTCCGACGTGTCCGCCCTCGTCCGCTACACCCGCCAGGTCGTCCACCTGGAGGACGGCGAGCTGGCCACCGTCCGCGCCGACGGCTTCCGCACCTTCACCACCGACGCCCGCACCACCCACCACCAGCCGTCCACCGTGGACTGGGAGATCGACTCCTATGACACCGGCGGCTACGAGCACTTCCTGCTCAAGGAGATCCACGAGCAGCCCGGCTCGGTCGAGCGCACGCTCAGCGGCCGGCTCGACGAGCGCTTCTCCACCGCGCACCTCGGCGGCCTCAACCTGGATGCCCGGGAGCTGCGCGAGATCCGCCGGGTGAAGATCCTCGGCTGCGGATCCGCCTACTACGCCGGCGAGATGGGCGCCCAGCTGATCGAGGAGCTCTCCCGCATCCCCGCGCACAGCGAACCCGCCTCCGAGTTCCGCTACCGCAACCCGGTGATCGAGGCGGACACGCTCTACATCGCGGTCAGCCAGTCCGGCGAGACCTACGACACGCTGGCCGCCGTCCAGGAGATCAAGCGCAAGGGCGGCCGGGTGCTCGGCGTCGTCAACACCGTGGGCAGCGCCATCGCCCGCGAGTGTGACGGCGGCATCTACCTGCACGCCGGTCCGGAGATCTCGGTCGCCTCCACCAAGGCCTTCACCTCCACCGTGGTCGCCTTCGCGCTGCTCGCCCTGCACTTCGGCCGCATCCACGACCTCTCGCCCGCCGACGGCCGCCGGATCGTCGCGGCCCTGAAGGCGCTGCCGGACCAGATCCGCGAGGTGCTCGCGCAGACCGAGGCCATCGCCGAACTCGCCGCCGAGTACGCCGGATCGGCGGGCATGATGTTCATCGGCCGGGTCCGCGGCTACCCGGTCGCCCGGGAGGGCGCGCAGAAGCTCAAGGAGATCTCCTACGTGCACGCCGAGGCCTACCCGGCGAGCGAGCTGAAGCACGGTCCGCTGGCGCTGATCAGCCCCGAACTGCCCACCGTCGCACTCGTCCCGGACGACGAACTGCTCGACAAGAACCTCACCACCCTCGGTGAGATCAAGGCCCGCTCCGGCCGCGTCATCGCCATCGCGCACCGCCGCCCCGAGGACAAGCTCGCCGACCACTGCGTCCTCGTCCCCAAGAGCGAGCCCGAGCTCGACCCGCTGCTGCTCAACATTCCGCTCCAACTCCTCGCCTACCACGCCTCCGTGGCCCTCGGTCGCGACGTCGACAAGCCGCGCAACCTGGCGAAGAGCGTGACGGTGGAGTAGGGCGCCCCGAAGATGTGACGACCCGGCGGGTGGGACGGCTCTCCTGCTGATCAGCAGCTCAACGGCTCAACGGCTCAGCAGCTCGGCAGATCAGGAGATCAGGAGGAAGGCGTCCCACTCCTCGGCGGCGTCGCCGGTGCCCGCCGAGGATGCCTGCGCGGCGGTACGGGCGTGGGCGTGCAGGGCGAGGGCCGCGCCTGCCGTCCCCTCCAGGAGGCCGGGCGGGTCGCCGGCGCCGAGTGCCGTGTCGAGCCGGCTCGCGACGGTGGCGGCGAGCGCGGGCAGGCAGGCGGTCAGTTCGGCGGAGCCGGAGTCCTCGGCCATCCGCTGGGCGATCCGCAGCAGGCCGCCGGTGCCGTGGCAGAGCCCGGGGCCCTGGAGGTTCCAGCCGGCGGGGTCGCGCAGCGTGTCGGTCAGCGCCGCGACGGCGGTGGTCCGCCAGTCGGAGCGGCCGCGGGCCGTGCCCGCCAGGAAGAGTGCGCGGGCCGCACCGGGGGTTCCGTAGCACCAGGCCGCCCGCGTCGGCTGGTCGGCCGGCAGCCGGCCGGCCTCCTCGTCCTCGACGCGCACGGTCATCGGCCAGGAACCGCCCATACCGGGCCGGCCCCCAGCGGCGTCGGGGCCCGTGGGCGCCGGCTCGGTCGGGGCGGGCCTGGCCGGGTCGACCGGGGCGCCCTGATCGACCGGGTCGAGCGGGCCGGGGATCCGCCGGGCGGCGAGCCAGCTCGCCAGCGCCTCGATCGCCTCGTCCTGTCCGGGCACCTGCACACCGCGCAGCCTGGCCAGCGCCAGGAGGGCGAGCGGGCCCGGGACTCCGTGTGCCAGGCCCAGGTTGAGGTGCCCCCGGGGGAACCCGGGATCCGCGCCGGGCAGTCCCGGTCCACCGGCGGTCCACCAACGCGGCAGCACGCCGCCGGTGGGCTGGGCCAGCGCGACCAGCGCGGTGAGCAGGTCGGCCAGCGCCGGGCCGGCCGGCTCCAGCGCGAGCAGCAGCCGGCCCAGGCCCGCCGCGCCCGAGACGGTGTCGAAGGTGTGGGCGCGCAGGCCCGTGCCGGCGGCCAGATCGGCGCGCAGGTCGGCGACGCGCCCGGCCGCGGCCTGCCGGACCCGGGGCGTCAGCCCGTCGAGCAGCGTGCGGTACTCGCCGGGGCGCCGCGCCATGGTGCGGGCGGCGAAGGCGATCGCGGCGGCGCCGGAGAAGAGTCCGCCGCCCCGCATCGCCCCGGGGGCTTTCACGGCGGCCGCGAGGTGCCCGTGGGCGGCGCGGCGCAGCGCGTCGTCGTCCTCGCGGTCGGCCAGTACGGCGAGCGCGAGCGCGGCGCCGCTGCGGCCGGCCCCGAGCGCGTGCGCCGCTGGGGGTGGCGCGGACGCCGAGGGCGTTGTGGCATCGGCGGCCGGTTCTTCGAGCGCACCGGGCCTGCTGAGCAACTCGGCCACCGCGCGGATCGGATCCGTCGTGTTCATCGCGCCTCCCGCGGGCTGGAGCGGCGGGCCCGGTGGGCCTCGACGGCGCCTCTGGCCAGTGCGTAGGCGCGGCGTTCGGCCTCGCGGTCGATCCCGATCAGCCGGTTGTGGCCCATGTGCAGCAGCGAGGCCAGCACCGGGTCGGCCGACGACGTCTCCACCCGGCTCGCGTACCGCGCGAGTGCGACGGCCCGCTGCCGCCAGGCGTCGGCCAGTGCGGGGTCGGCGGGCAGCAGGCCGCCCGCCGGGACGGCCGGCCCGTCGGGGCCGATCGCCCGCAACGCGGCGGCACGCTGGGCCCGGAACGCCTGGTGGTGGCGCTCCGACTTCGGATACACCCCCGCCAGCCAGGCCCCGACCGAGGGCACGCCGGGGACGGTCGGTGGTACGGCCTGCCGGCCGGCGGAGAGGCTGGTGGGCAGGTCGGCGGGCAGGTCGGTGCGGCCCTCGGGCCCGCCGTCAGGAACGCGGTCTTCCGCCGACTGCCCCGCCAGCTGCCCCGCCGACTGCCCCGCGCGGCCGGCCAGGAAGGCCTGCGCGGTGCCGGCGAGGTTCACGGCGGCGAGCAGGTCCCGGGAGAGCGAGCGCTCCGCCCGGGCCAGTCGCAGCGCCGCCAGCGCGACCAGGCTGTCGGCCTGGAAGACCCGCTCGGCGTCGGCGAGCACCTCGGTGCCGCCGTAGCGGTCGGTCTCCGGCGCGTAGCCCTCCAGGCGCAGGTCGGCGGCGAGCCCGGCCCGGTGCAGCTCCCGTACCCAGTCGTGCACGGTGGGCAGCAGTTGGGCGGCGAGGACCGGCGGCGCACCGTGGAAACGCAGCCGCAGGTGCGGCGCGGAGTCCTGGTAGCGGACGAAGAACCAGCGGTCCACGTCGGCGGGCAGGGCGTCGAGCAGCCGGGGCAGGTGCTCGACCAGGATCTCCTCCTGGCGTGCCTCGGTGGCCGCCAGTCGGGCGAACAGCCAGGATCCGCCGGGGAGTTCGACGGTCCGGTCGCGTCGGGTGGGCAGCGGGCGGCGCGGTCCGGCCGTCGACGGCCCGGTCGTGCTGCGGCGCAGCGGGACCACCAGTTCGGCGGTCCGCGCACCATCCGGTCCGCACAGCCAGCCGCCGTCGCCGGCCGGGTTGGGCTCCTCCTGGAGCACGGTGGGCTCGGCGGACCGCGCCTGGCTGTGCAACAGCCGCCGGTGCCACGGGAGGTCGAGGTCCAGGCTGATCCGCTGGTCGCCGCTGATCAGGCGGACGGCGGCCGGCACTCCCCACCGTCGGCGCCAGCGGGCCAGGCCCTCGTCCCACTGCTCGAACGGGGCGGAGGCCGCCGGGACGGGCGCGGTCAGCCGCCAGGTGGCCGGGGCCAGCACCACCCGGCCCCGGCGGACCCGCGGCAGCACGGGCGCGCTGCTCGCCGCCCCCCAGTCCCAGGGCTGCCAGGGCCGTTGCCCGGTCAGCGTCACCTCCTGGAGGAAACGGGCCGCGTTGGGCGCTCCGCTGCGCAGGTTGAGCACGTGATGGGTGGTGACGCGGACCTCCCGGCCGAGACGGCGGGAGTACACCGCGAGCCGGTCGGGGTCGGCCAGCACGACCAGGTCGTCCAGCGGCAGTACGGAGGGGCCGCCCGGGTCGGCGAAGGCGCTGACCACCACCCGGTGGTCGAGCCAGCGCGGGGTCAGGGCGATATTGGCATGGCGTGCGCGGTACGGGGTGAACTCCAGGTGCGCTTCGAGTGCGCCGTCGTCGCCGGATCCGGTGGGCCTGGCGGGCCCGGCGGACCGCACGGACCCGGCGGCCTCGGCCAGCAGTGCCCCGCCGGCCGCGGCGGGGTCACCCGCCGACCGGCCCGGGTCGGTCCCGGTGTCGGCAGCCGGGTCGGGGTCGCTGCCCGCGCCCGCGAGCAGGGTGGCGAAGCGGCCGAAGCTGGCTCCGGCGCGGTCGCTGCCGGCGACGGGGGAGAGCACGAGCCGGAAGTCCCCGGCGTCCAGCGCCTCCAGGGAGTCCGCCGCCAGTTCGGCGTACAGCTCCAGGGAGGCGGGCGGGGTGTCGGCGGCGCCGCCCGCCTCGTCGCGCGGCGGGGTCAGCCGGGCCAGCAGGTCGTCGTCCAGGAGCACTTCGGGCAGCGTGCCGTCCGGCGCCCGGTCGGCGAGGGCGCCCGCCGCCAGTTCGGCCAGCAACCGGTCGCGGGCCGCGTCGGCGTCGGTGCGGGCCCGGGCGGGTTGGGGGTTGGCCGTGCCGCGGGGGCCGGCCGGGCGCCGGTAGCCGGCCGGCGGCCCCAGGCCGGTGTCGGGGTCGAGCAGTTCGGCCAGCGGGACGGGGCTGTCCGTGCCGTACCGCTCGACGAACTCCGCGTGGTACGCGCGCAGGTGTTCGGGCGCGGGGGCCTGCGGCGACAGGCGCCAGAGGAGCGCGGCGGTCCGCTCCAGTTCGGTGCGGACCTGGTCCGGCAGGACCACCTCGGCGTCCAGGGCGAGATCCGCGTGGAGCGGGCGGTCGGCCGGGGCGAGCCGGGTCATCCGGGCCCGGAGCTCGCGCAGCAGGTCGGTGGCCTGTCCGCCGGGCAAGGCGGCCGCCTGCGTCAACGCGGTGCGGACGGCCGTCAGTTCGGGGTGCACCGGGTGGTCGGCGGGGATCCGGTCGAGCACATGGCCGAGCAGGTCGGTGCTGTCCGGCGGAGGCGTCAGGTCGGTGAGCAGGAACCCCTGGCCGACCAGCGAGCGGACCAGGGCCGCGACGGCCTCGGCCGGGGCCGTGGGGAAGTCGGCGGTCAGCGCGGCCAGCAGGTCGGCGTGCCGGACCGGCTCGGCGGCGGTCCGGATCGCGGCCCGGACGACGGCGGTGGCCCGTACGGTCCGTTCGGCGACCGGCTCCGCCTCGGTACCAGTACCAGTACCGGGACCGGCGGCGGGCCGACGCTCGGGCAGGTACGGCAGCACCAGGCGGCCGCCGCGCAGCCGGGCCTGCTGGTCCACGGCCAGCCGCAGGCCGGGCAGCACCGCCGGGTCGGTCCGCAGCCGGTCGAGCAGCGGGAGCAGCCAGCCCAGGTCGGGCCGCAGGGCGCGGCGGTCGGCCCCGCCCCAGCGGACCTTGGCCGCCGCGCCGAAGCGCGCCGGCACCACCGCGGCCATCAGCCCGAACGGCGTCGGCCGGGTGGCCATCCGCAGCCGGTAGCGGCTGACCGCCTCGGCCGCCCGGCGCAGCGCGGCCGGGCGGGGCACGGCGCCTGCGGCGACCTGGTCGAGCAGGTCGGCCAGGGAGGGGCTGGAGAGCTCGATCGCCTCGCGCAGGGCCGGGTCGGCGGCGGCCTCGGCGAGGTGTGCCAGGAGCGCGGTGTCGGCGGACCCCGACGCGGGGTGCGCGGGGTCGGCCGGGACGGTGTGACGGTGCGAGCGCGGCAGCGCGGGTGTCCGCAGCAGGACCGGGCCGGTCGCGGTGAAGAGTCCGTCCTGGGGCGCTCCGTGCGTCTCGACCACTGTGCTCCTCGTGCCTCGGTGCCTCGTGCCACACGCCTCGTGCCGATGCCGCCACGCGGTTCGCACTCCTGACGGCGGGTCGGGTCGTGTCTACCCCGGCGATCGAAAACTGTCCACCATCGATCGAACTGTTTCGATTTTTGGCTGAGTTAATCCATTCATCCGTGCAGAACCATTGCTGGGTCCATGCAGGAGTGCCTAACGTCCGCTGCAGTCCGCCGCGGTCAACCGTGGCACTGACGAAGGGAGGCCCTCATGGCCGACGACATGCTGGAGCTGTTCGACCTTGACGTGCAGGACCTGGTCTCGACCGAGCTCGGCGAGCAGGAGGAGTCCGCGTTCAGCATCTCCTGTGAGGGGTCCTGCACCCGTCCGTGGTGCATCTAGTCCGGTAGCAGTACCGGCACTACGGGGCGCGGTTGCCCGGACCAGACGGTCCGGGCAACCGCGCCCTCGTGCGTTCGGGCCCCGCCCGGTCTCAGCCCGGCTCAGCCGCCGGCGGCCAGCGGTCCGTGACCCGGCACCGCCTGACCGTCGTCCGCCACCGGTGCGGGCAGCGGCCCCCGGGCCAGCCGCAGCAGCTCCTGCGGGGTCAGTTCGGCCAGCCGGGCGCGGCCCAGTCGCAGCACCTCCGCGGCCGTGTCCAGCAGTTCCGCCGGTGTCGCCGGGCGCTCCGGCAGCCCGGCCGCCCAGCCGCCGCCGGCCAGCCACTCGCCGACGGCGCCGCGCAGCTGCCCCGTGCCCGCCTCCCGGATCGTGAACGAGAGGTGCACCGACAGGCCCTGGTGGCCCGTCGCGGTGTGCGGCGCCCCGCGCGGCACGTAGAGCACCTCGCCCGGCCCGAGCACCGAGTTGAGCGCCACCGCGCCGGGTTCGGGGGCCAGCCCCGGGCGCCAGCGCCCGTCGGCGGGGGCCTCGTGGACCGTCCACTCCTTCTTCCCCGCGAGCTGGACGACCAGCACGTCCGCGTCGTCCCGGTGCACGTCCAGCCCGCGCCGGCCGGCACCCGTCGCGAAGCAGAACGCCTCGGTCCGGCGGCCCAGTTCGACCGCGATGTCGGTGGCCAGCGCGCGCACCGGCGCGTGCCACTGGTCCAGCTGCGGCAGCAGCAGCGTGGCGCCCTCGGCCAGCAGGGCGGCGATCCGGTCAGGATCGGCGAAGCCCTCCTCCCGGCGCCCGGCGACCACCCGGGCCGTGCAGAACTCCGCGGGCGGGACGACCTCACCCGCCCGGACCATCTCGACGTAGGGCACCCGCAGCAGTCCGCCGCGCAGCGCCTCGTCCAACTCGCCCGGCCGGGGCAGCCCCGCCGGCCAGCCCGCGGTGCGGAACACCTGCGGCCGGCGTTCCTCCAGCGCCTTGGCGAACGTCGCCGCGTCGCCCACCAATTCGGTCAGAACTCGTCCCATCGTCCATCCCTCCGTCCAGCGGCCCACCACCGGTCGACCGTCGCATAACCTACGGATGAACATCTGAGTCCGGTTCAGCGAGAATCCGCCAACCAGCCCGGGATCGGCCAGCTTCGCGTCACGGGGCGACAATCGCGATGCGCCGTGGCGGCCCGGCCCGGGCGGACGGGGCGAGGGGTGAAGCGGGCGGGCGGCGCCGACACCGTCCCCCGGTCGGCGCGTCCCGACCCCCAGGTCGGGCGGTCGACGGCGGCGGCCGCGACCCGTTCCCGCGGCAGCCCGCCCGCCCTCCGGCGCGACAGGCGGCGGCGCTCGGCCGCCGGCCGCCCCGCACCGCCCCGAGGGTGCCGGCGAGCCGTTCCGATCGCCTGTGACGAGCGTCACATCTCAGCTCCGGTCGGCCGGGCGGCGCTGCCCGGGAGGTCCCGGGCAGCGCCGCCGGTGCGTCACGCGGTGGCCGTCAGCGCAGCTCAGCGCACCCGCAGCGCAGCTCGGCGCACCCTCAGCGTGCCGTCTGCGGGACGCGCTGCCCCGGGACGGCCGGCCTGGCGGCCTTGCGGCCGGCGGCCGGGGCGGCGCCCAGGGCGGTGCCCCGGGTCTCCTCGGCCCACAGCACGCACACCAGCAGGCCGACCACGGTGGTGCCGGCCGCGATGAGCATGGTCGGGCCGGTGCCCAGCCCGGACAGCGACAGCGGCAGCAGGTAGGTGCCGACGGCCGCGCCGATCCGGCTCACCGAGGTCGCCACGCCCACCGCCGTCGCCCGGATCTCGGTGGGGAAGAGCTCGTTGGGGTAGGTCCAGTCGAGGACGTTGGGCCCGCCGCACAGGAAGGCGTACGCGCACAGCGCCGTCAGGGCGATGGCCGCCGGAGCGGTGGGCCACACGCCCAGCAGGGCCAGCGGGACGGCCATCAGGGCGAACGACCAGATGATGACGGGGCGTCGGCCGCGGGTGTCGATCAGGCGCAGCGCCGGGAAGCAGCCGAGCAGGAAGACGAGGCTGATCAGCCCGGTGCCCAGGGTCTCCATCACGGTGCCGCCGGGCATGCCGAAGGAGGAGAGGATCTGCGGGCCGAAGGTGAGCATCGCGAACAGCGGGCCGACCTGGCAGAGGAAGAACAGGCCGCAGAACAGGGTGCGGCGCCGGTAGGGCGGGGTCATCAGCAGGCGCAGCCCGCCGGGGCGGCCGCGCTCGGCCGGGTCGGGCATCAGCTCGCGGCCGTCCACCCGTACGCCGAGATGCTTCTCGACCACGCGCACCGCGTCGCCGACCCGCCCGTGGGCGGCCAGCCAGCGCGGGGACTCCGGCGTACCGCGACGGATCACCAGGAACACCACGCACAGCACCGTGGAACTCGCGAGCATCCACCGCCAACTGCCGGGCCCGGCCAGCTCCAGGAACGCGTAGCCCACCACGTAGGCGAGCACGGAGCCGGCGTACCAGGCGATGATCTGCTGACCGAGCAGCCGCCCGCGCTTCTTGGCGGGCAGCCACTCGGCGAGCAGGGAGGTGGCGATGGGGTAGTCGGCGGCCACGGCCATGCCGAGCACGAAGCGCAGCGCGGCGATCGCCCACACCGTGTCGACCCAGAAGGAGAGCACCGAGCAGGCGACCATCACGAGCAGGTCGGCGGTGTACATCACCTCCCGGCCGATCCGGTCGGTCAGCACGCCGAAGAGCGCGCCGCCGACGAACATGCCCACCAGCGCGGCGGCGCCGATCAGGCTGACCTCCGCGGTGGACAGGCCGAGCTCGGGTCGCATCCCGATCAGGGCGACGCCGACGATGCTCAGGATGTAGCCGTCGAGCAGCGGCCCACCGGAACAGGCGAGGGCCAGTCTCCGGTGGAAGGCGGTATACGGGGCGTTGTCGATGGTCTGGGACATGTGCTGGGGGTCCTCCGGAGCGTACGGCGGCGGATGGCCCGCTCACCGTGCGCCGGGTAGACGGCAAGGAAAGACGCCGTCCGGCGGACGGCGCCATCACCCGCTCACACCGGGCGACCGTCCACGGTTGCCCGGGTACGAGGGGGCCGCCACCGGGCCGAAGGTCGGCCGGAGTCGCGACCAAGGTCCCGAAGCGGACAGGACCTCGGACCGTGTCGCGACCCCGCCCGCCCAGTCCTGCCGGGCCCTGCCGCCGCCCGGGCGCCCGCCCGCCCGCCGGGCGTGACCCTTCTCACCCGGAGGCCCCCGAGGGCCCCGATCCTGTGACCGGCGCCACATCCGGCCGTGCCGCCGGCGGGCGCACCGGCCCGCGCCCGCCGAACGGCGCGGCCCGGTGCGCACCCCCGCGTCCGCTACGCGGGCGCGCCCTCCGCCAGCCCGCCGTCGGCCAGCCGCAGCCACCGCTGCACGCCGATCCCGTGCAGGAACCGCTCGTCGTGGCTGACCACCACGAAGGCCCCCCGGTAGGAGTTCAGGGCGCTCTCCAGCTGGGCCGCGCCCGCCAGGTCGAGGTTGTTGGTGGGCTCGTCCAGCAGCAGCAGGTGCGGGGCCGGCTCCGCGCACAGCACGCAGGCCAGGGTGGCGCGCAGCCGCTCGCCGCCGGAGAGCACCCCGACGGGCAGGTGGGCGCGGGCGCCGCGGAAGAGGAAGCGGGCGAGCAGGTTCATCCGCTCGGCCTCGGGCCGCTGCGGGGCGTACGCGGCGAAGTTCTCGGCCACCGTGCGCTCCGGGTCCAGCAGGTCGAGGCGCTGCGAGAGGTAGGCGGTGCGCCCTTCGGCCCGCCGCACGTCGCCGCCCTCAGGGGTGAGGTCCCCGCTGAGCAGGCGCAGCAGGGTGCTCTTGCCCGCGCCGTTGGGGCCGGTGAGCGCGATGCGCTCGGGGCCGCGCACCGTCAGGTCGACGCCCCGGCCGGTGAACACCTCCCGGTCGCCGAGCCGCACGCGCAGCCGCTCGCCAAGGAAGAGGGTGCGCCCGGCGGGCACGGTGGTGTCGGGCAGGTCCAGCGCGAGGCGCTGCTCCTCGCGCAGCGCGCGCCCGGCCTCGTCCAGCCGGGCCTTCGCCTCACCGACCCGCTCGGCGTGCATCTGGCCGGCCCGTCCGGCGGATTCCTGGGCGCCGCGCTTCATGGTGCCGGCGAAGATGCGGGGCAGGCCGGCGCTCTTCAGGTTGCGGGCGGCGTTGCCCTGGCGGCGTTCGGCGCGTTCGCGGGCCTGCTGCATCTCCCGCTTCTCGCGGCGCAGTTCCTGCTCGGCGTTGCGCACGTTCTTCTCGGCGGTCTCCCGCCCGGCCCGTACGGCTTCCTCGTACGCGGTGAAGTTGCCGCCGTGGAACCGCAGTTCGCCGCGGTCGAGTTCGGCGATCCGCTCCATCCGGTCGAGCAGGGCGCGGTCGTGGCTGACCAGGAGCAGGCCGCCGCGGAAGTCGTCCAGGGCGTCGTGGAGGCGGTGGCGGGCGTCGGCGTCGAGGTTGTTGGTGGGCTCGTCGAGCAGCAGCACGTCAGGGCGCCTGAGCAGTTGGGCGGCCAGGCCGAGGGAGACGATCTGGCCGCCGCTGAGGGCGCCCAGGCGCCGGTCCAGCGCCAGGTGGGCCAGGCCGAGGCGTTCCAGCTGGGCGCGGGTGCGTTCCTCGATGTCCCAGTCGTCGCCGATGACGGCGAAGTGCCGCTCGTCGACGTCCCCGGACTCCACGGCGTCGATGGCCCGGACGATCTCGGCGACGCCCAGCACCTCGGCGACGGTGAGGTCGCCGCTCAGGGGGAGGGTCTGCGGGAGGTGGCCGAGGGTGCCGGTGACGGTGACGGATCCGCCGGCGGGCCGCAGCGTCCCGGCGAGGAGCCGGAGCAGCGTGCTCTTGCCGGTGCCGTTGGGCGCGACGAGGCCGGTGCGGCCGGCACCGAGGGTGAAGGACAGGTCCTGGAACACGGGGGTGTCGTCGGGCCAGGAGAAGGACAGGTTCGAGCAGACGACGAGAGCGCCGGACATGGAGGTGGCCTCACAGGGGGGCAGGGCGCGGCGCAGCAGACAGCCGACGCCCGGGGGCAGACGGATGGGAGGAGGGCACGACGACGGGGCCACGCCGACGGTGCTTCCACGCACCGGTCGGTGGCCTGCCGGGTCCGGGAATCACCCGGAGATGTCGTCGTCCACCATCACGTCTGGTCTCCTCGGCATACGGACGGTCGAAGTCCGCGCAAGTGTAGCCACCGGCTGCCAGGCACGCACGGCATTTATCCGGCGGCCGCCACCTCTGTGCCACCGGTGATCGTGCTGCGCAGGAAGTCGGTGGGGTCGACTTCCTGCGCTCATGGGCGGGTTGCTCGGGCTGCTTGGGTGGCTTGGGTGCGGCAGTGGGTGAGGGCGCACTTGAGGCGGGGGTCGGGGTTGGTGGTGGTGAGGAGTTCGCCGGCGGTGGTGAGGGTGGTCCAGTAGGCGGTGGGGTCGCCGGTGCGGGGGAGGGGTGGGGTGGTGGTGAGGGAGAGGTAGGCGGTGGTGAGGTTGCCGGTGGTGAACCAGCGGTTGAGGCCGTGGTGGTGGCCGGGTCGGATGTCGCCGTGGGCGTTGACGGCGGTGAGGAGGTGGTCGATGACGGTGCGTTGGGTGGGGGTGAGGGTGGCGGGGATGTCGAAGATGCCGAGGGCTTCGAGGAGTTCGCCGGTGTCGGTTTCGGAGTTGGGGCGGGGGTTGGCGAGGAGGGCGTCGTGGCAGTCGTCGAGGCGGCGGGTGGTCTCGGTGTGGGGGATGGCGAGGGCGAGGCAGACGGCTTGGGCGGCGGGGCGGGGTTGGTGGCCGAGGCGGGCGAGGAGGGCGTAGGTGGCGGCGGGGGTGGCGCCGCGGGAGAGGGTGTGTTTGGCGAGGTTGGTGAGGTGCATGGGTGGTGCGGCTTTCAGACGGTGGTGGCGGGGTGACGGGCGACGAAGGTGCGGGGGCGGCGGGTGGTGAGCATGGCGGGTGCCTCAAGAAGGATTGTGCGGGGGAGTCCTGGTGGGGAGAAGGGCCGGGCTTGATCAGCCGATCGGGACCGGGGCGCCCTGAAGGAGAAGGGGGATGCCGTCGCCATGCTCCCAGGAGTCCCAGGCGTCTTCGACCGCTTGACCAGCGGTCAGCGCCGAGCCTGCACTCGTCGTCGTCGCCGTCCGCAGCGGCGAGTTCGGCGACGTCTGAAACCGCAGGCCCGGACCGCTCACCGGTCCGGGCCCGCGCGTCGTCACGAGCCGGCGGTGGCCGCCTCCAGCGTGGTGGCCATCACCGGGCTGGTGAAGGTGTTCGTCGCATCCCCCGTGGAGGGGTGGTAGGAGCCCCACTTGAGGTAGTTGCGGTCGCCGTCCCAGGTGGTGCCCTTGAAGGTGCCCGAGCCGGTGGTGAAGGTCTGCTTCACGCCGTCGAACCAGAAGTCGATGGTGCCGTCGGTGCGGCCCAGGCGGATCTTCAGCGCGTACGAGTGCCACGTGTTGTTGGCCGTCTGCGCGGTCCACAGGGAGTGCGCGACGTGGTCGGTGTCCCACTCCTGGAGGCGGACGCGCCCGTTGACGATGTCGATCTCGATCGGGTGGTTGGCCGTGCCGGTGCTCGGCGAGCACTTGAGCTGGAAGACGTACCGGCTGTTGGTGTCCTTGATGTCCACCTTGGACGACCAGCCGAGGTAGAAGGTGTCGCCCTCCTTCAGGTCCGGGCTGAGCGTCTCGCAGCGCTCCTCGCCGGCGGCCTGGAAGGCCCGCCACACGCTGCCCTTGACGGAGTCCTTGACGACGCCGAAGTTGCCGGCCGCGCACTGGACCGCCTTGAACGAGGACGGGCCGGTGCTGGTGCTCGGCGTCCACAGGACCTTGCCCGCGTCGGCGGCGGAGGCCTGGCCGCCGCAGGTGAGCGCGAACGTGGCGAGGGCGGCGGCCGCGGCGGCGGTCTTGCGGCGCTGGGTCAGAAGGGACATGCCTCTCCCGGGGGGATGAGTGGCGCGGGGCGGGGGACGGGTGTACGCGGCGATTCGACCACCGCCCGGCCCGTCCGGCCAGACGGAACGGCCGACGGAAGAGCCTTTTCGGACACTTCCGCCGGCCGTCCTGTCGACCTGAACCCGAACCCGGGCCCGTCCGTTACGGGTTGCGCGGCCCCTCGGTACCCTCAGCACCCTCGGAGCCCTCGTCGTAGGAGGAGGTGCCCTCGTCCAGCAGCGGCTCCTGCGTCTTGAGGTGCGCGGGGGCCAGCGCCCGCAGCGTGTGGTAGCCGGTGATGACGACCAGGGTGCCCAGCGCGATGCCGCTGAGGCTGAAGGTGTCGGTGAACTTCAGGGTGACGTTGCCGATGCCGATGATGATGCCCGCGGCGGCCGGCACCAGGTTCAGCGGGTTGCGCAGGTCCACCTTGGACTTGATCCAGATCTGCGCGCCGAGCAGGCCGATCATGCCGTACAGGATGACGGTGATGCCGCCGAGCACCCCGCCGGGGATCGCGGCCACGACGGCGCCGAACTTGGGGCAGACGCCGAACAGCAGTGCGAAGAAGGCCGCGGCCCAGTAGGCGGCGGTGGAGTAGACCCGGGTGGCGGCCATGACGCCGATGTTCTCGGAGTAGGTGGTGTTCGGCGGGCCGCCGAGCGCGGTGGAGAGCATGGAGCCGACGCCGTCGGCGGAGATCGCGACGCCGAGCTTGTCGTCCAGCGTCTGGCCGGTCATCTCGCCCACGGCCTTGACGTGCCCGGCGTTCTCCGCGACGAGCGCGATCACCACGGGCAGGGCGACCAGGATCGCGGACCACTGGAAGGAGGGGCCGTGGAAGTCGGGCAGGCCGATCCAGTCCGCCTTGCCGACGCCCGACAGGTCCAGGCGCCAGTGGTCGGTGAGGTGGCCGCCCGCGTCCACCGAGTGGATCTTGCCGAAGACCCGGTCGAACAGCCAGGAGATCCCGTACCCGAAGAGCAGCCCGAGGAAGATCGCCACGCGCGACCAGAAGCCCCGCAGGCACACCACGGCCAGACCGGTGAACAGCATCACCAGCAGCGCCGTCCACTGGTCCTGCGGCCAGTAGGTCGACGCGGTGACGGGGGCGAGGTTGAAGCCGATCAGCATGACGACCGCGCCGGTCACGATCGGCGGCATCGCCGCGTGGATGATCCGCGCCCCGAACCGCTGGACCGCGAGGCCCACCAGGAACAGTGCCGCGCCCACCACGAACACCGCACCGGTCACGGTCGCGCTGGTGCCGCCCTGCGCCCGGATCACCGCGGCCACGCCCACGAAGGACAGCGAGCAGCCGAGGTAGCTGGGCACCCGGCCGCGGGTGGCCAGCAGGAAGATGATCGTCGAGACGCCGGACATCATGATCGCCAGGTTGGGGTTGAGCCCCATCAGCACGGGCGCCACGAAGCTCGCGCCGAACATGGCCACCACGTGCTGGGCGCCGAGCCCTGCCGTGCGGGGCCAGGAGAGCCGTTCGTCGGGGCGGACGACCGCCCCCGGCGCGGGCGTACGCCCGTCACCGTGCAGCTTCCAGCGCACGCCGAGATCCATGGTGGGGGTTCGCTTTCTCTGTACTTCCGGTGAACTGTCCGCACCATTCTCCCGGTCGCCGGGCCTGCCGCGCGCACCCGGCCCGGCCTTGACCTGCGCACTCGCGCGGCCCGGGGGCGGCGCAGCCGGCTCACAGCAGCTCGGCCCGGGCGGCCTGGATGCCCGCCTGGAACCGGGTCCGGGCCCCGAAGCGGTCCATCAGCTCCCGCACCCAGCGCTGCACCGTCCGGGTGGACACCCCCAGCTGGCGGGCGATCGACTCGTCGGTGAGCCCCGCCGCGAGCAGCGGGAGCAGTTGGCGGTGCCGGTCCTCCGGATTCTCCTCCGGCAGGGCGGGCAGCCGCATCGCCTGCGCCCAGTACAGCTCGAACAGTCCGGCGAGCGCGTCCAGCAGGGTGGAGGGCCGGATCAGCAGCACGCTCTGCAGCTCGGTGCCCGCGCTGACCGGCAGCAGCGCCCAGCGGTCGTCCAACAGCGCCAGCTTCAGCGGCAGTTCGGTGTGCACCCGGGCCTGCTCCCCGGCCGTGGCGAAGGAGTGGATCTCCGCCAGGCGCTCCGGATCGCGCAGCACCCGGCTGTGGTACACCACCCTGGTCGTCACCCCCCGTGCCAGCAGGGCCAGTTCGGTCTGCGGATCGCTGCGCCGGATGTATGGGGGCCGGTCCAGGACCCGCAGCCGCTCGCGCACCCCGAACTGGAGGGTGCGCCACAGCTCGGCGACCGATCTGCGCCCGCAGATCACCTCGACCGGCGCGTCGGACCCGGTGCCGTCCCGGCCCTGCCGGTAGGTGCGCATCAGCTCGCCCATCCGGCCCCGGGCGCGCCGCAGTTCGACCTCGCGCCGCAGCAGTAGCTCCTCCACCGCCACGTCGGGCGGCACCGCCGCCCAGGCCCCGGCCGCGCAGGCCTCCACCAGCCCCTGCGCGGCCAGCGAGACCAGCGCCGCGAGCACGATCGAGGCCTGGAGGTTCAGCTGGGCGGCCAGCCACTGCGGGTCGGCGGCCTGGACGCCGAGCAGCCGCAGGTAGAGCTGTTCCTCGACCGTGCCGAGGCCGAGTCCGGCGAGCATGCCCGTCCCCGACACTGCGCCCTCCTCGTCCTGCACCGCCAGTGGACGAGCCGACTGTGCGCCACTCGGTGCCCGAAATCAAGGGATTGATCGGTCGACATGTTCCCGCCATGTCGGGTTCCTGCCCACGCGGCTCCCTTCCCGGCCCGCCCGCGGCGCCCGCAAGCTGGGCGGCACCCCCTCAACCCCCAGTGAAGGAGCCCCCCCATGGCCCTTTCCCGCACCGGCCGGCTCGTGCTCGCCGCCCTGCTGGCCCTCCCGGCCGCCGCGGCCGCGACCCCCGCGACGGCCGCCCCCGCCGCCCCCGCCACCCACGCCGCCGCGCACGGCTACGGCGCCGCGCACCGCTTCGGCCACGGCGCCCGCTACGACGGCGGAGTCTGGGGCGGCTACGTCGCCCAGGGCAGCGGCTTCCAGAGCGTCTCCGGCTCCTGGACCATGCCCGCCGTGCAGTGCAACACCGCCAACGACCTGTTCGCCCCCTGGGTCGGCATCGACGGCTACGGCTCGCAGACCGTCGAGCAGACCGGTGTCCAGGCCGACTGCTCCAGCGGCTCCCCGGTCTACTCGGCCTGGTACGAGATGTACCCGGCCCCGCCGCAGTACTTCAGCGACCCGGTGGACGCCGGTGACAGCTTCACCGCCTCGGTGGTCAACAGCGGCGGTTCCAGCTACGCCCTGCAGATCACCGACAACACCAAGGGCTGGACCGAGACCACCACCCAGCAGCTCGACGGCCAGAACGTCAGCGCCGAGGCCGTGATCGAGTCCCCGAGCCAGAGCTACCCCTCCTTCAGCCGCCTGGACTTCTCCGGCGTCACGGTCAACGGCCAGGTCTTCGACGGCTACTCCCCGCAGGCCATCGACAGCGGCCCCTACACCGAGACCCCGCTCAGCAACGGCTCCTTCGCGATAGTCCCCGCCTGACCCGCCCGGCCTGATCCGGCCGCCTGATCCGTCGGCCTGACCCGTTCCACTCGACCCGCCTGTGAGCCCGCCCCGGCCCCCACCTTCCCGCGGGGGCCGGGGCGGGTTCGTGTCCCAGAGGGACTCATGTCCCAATGGGACATTTCCGGGTGTACGGTGGCTCCCGTGACCACCGAGAAGGCCGAGCACACCACCGAGGGACGGCGTGACCGCAAGGCGCGCCGCACCCGCGAGTCACTGGCCGCCGCCGCCCTCCAGCTGGTGCTGGACCGCGGCCTGGCCGCCGTCTCCGTCGAGGACGTCACCGACCGGGCCGACGTCTCCCGCCGCACCTTCAGCCGGTACTTCGCCTCCCGCGAGGACGCCGTGCTGGACTGCCTGCGCGCCGACTTCGGCCGGATCAACGCGGCGCTGGCGGCCCGCCCCGCCGCCGAGACCCCGGTGGCCGCCTACCGCGCGGCGCTGCGGATCTGGCTGGGCGACGAGCGGGACCCGGCCTGGCACCGGCGCCCCGGTGTGCGGGAGCTGTTCGGCCTGATCGCCGCCGAGCCCTCGCTGACCGCCGCCTACCGGCGGATCTGCGTCGACGAGGAGGAGGCCTCCATCCGGATCGCCGCCGCCCGCCTCGGCCTGGACGCGGAGTACGACCTGCGCCCGGCCGTCGCCGTCGGCCTCGGCGTGGCGGCCCTCCAGGCCGCCTCCCGCGCCTGGGTCCGCCACCCCGTCGGCGCCGACGAGCCGGATCTGCCCGACCTCGTGGAACGGGCCTTCGACCTGCTCGCCGCCGAACCGCCCCCCGACGGCCCGGCGGCCTGAACCACCGCGCCCACCCGGCGCACCCGCACGAAAGGACGTACGCCATGACCGGCACCGACCACCCCCAGGAGTTCACCGGCAAGGCCGCACTGGTCACCGGTGGCGCCTCCGGCATCGGCCTCGCCGTGGCCCGCCGCCTGGCGGCCGGCGGCGCGGCCGTCGCCCTCGCCGACTTCGACCTGGAGGGCGCCCGCAAGGCCGCCGCCGAACTGGAGGCCACCGGCGCCCGGGCCCTGGCGATCGGGACGGACGTCACCGACCCGGAGTCGGTGCGGGCCGCCGTCCAGGCCGCCGTGGACGGCCTCGGCGCCCTGCACCTGGCCGTCAACAACGCCGGCATCAGCGGCGCGAAGGCCCCCACCGGCGCGTACAAGCCCGAGCAGTGGCGCCGGGTCCTGGCCACCAACCTCGACGGCGTCTTCTACTCGCTGCGCTACGAGATCCCCGCCATCCTGGCGGCCGGCGGCGGCGCCGTCGTCAACATGGCCTCGATCCTGGGCACCAACGGCTTCGCCGGCTCGCCCGCCTACGCCGCCGCCAAGCACGGCGTGGTCGGCCTGACCAAGACCGCCGCCCTGGAGTACGCCGCGCAGGGCGTGCGGATCAACGCTGTCGGCCCGGGCTTCATCGACACCCCACTGCTGAGCGCGGCCGACGAGGAGGCCCGTCAGGCGCTGGTCGCCCTGCACCCGGCCGGCCGGCTCGGCCGCGCCGAGGAGGTCGCCGAACTGACCGCCTTCCTGCTCTCCGACCGGGCCTCCTTCATCCACGGCAGCTACCACCTGGTCGACGGCGCCTACGCGGCCCGCTGACCGGCCCGCTGCCCAGGCCCGTCCGGTAGCCGGGGCAGTGCAACCGGGGGGACAGTCAAGTCCGGGGGCAGAGAGAGGGAGTCCGAAACCCATGAAGGCAGTCCAGTACCGCAGCGTCGGCGCCGCCCCCGAGGTGGTCACCGTCCCCGATCCGGAGCCCGGCCCCGGCCAGGTCCTGCTCAAGGTCACCGCGGCGGGGGTGTGCCACTCCGACATCGCCGTGATGAGCATGCCCGCCGAGCGGCTCACCTTCCCCCTGCCGCTCACCCTCGGGCACGAGGGCGTCGGCACCGTGGCCGCGCTCGGCGCGGGCGTGACCGGCCTGGCCGAGGGCGAACCCGTCGCCGTCTACGGGCCGTGGGGCTGCGGCAACTGCGTCAAGTGCGCGGAGGGCAAGGAGAACTACTGCCTGCGCGCCGCCGAACTGGGCATCCGCCCGCCCGGCCTGGGCGCCCCCGGGGCGATGGCCGAGTACATGGTGGTGGACAGCCCCCGGCACCTGGTGCCGCTCGGCGGCCTCGACCCGGTCCGGGCCGTGCCGCTCACGGACGCCGGCCTGACCCCGTACCACGCCATCAAGCGCTCGCTCGGCAAGCTGGCGCCCGGCAGCACCGCCGTGGTGATCGGCACCGGCGGCCTGGGCCACGTCGCGATCCAGCTGCTGCGCGCGATGACCGCGGCCCGGGTGATCGCCCTGGACGTGACGGAGGAGAAGCTCGCGCTGGCCCGCAGCGTCGGCGCGCACGAGACGGTCCGCTCCGACGCCTCCGCGCCCGCCCGGGTGCGCGAACTCACCGGCGGCGTCGGCGCCCAGGTGGTGCTGGACTTCGTCGGCGCCCCGCCCACGGCGGCCGCGGCCGGCGCGATGGTGGCGGTGGAGGGCGACGTGACGATCGTCGGCCTCGGCGGCGGCACCCTGGCCGTCGGCTTCGGCGCCCTGCCGTACGAGGTCTCGGTGGCCTCCCCGTACTGGGGCACCCGCGCCGAGCTGATCGAGGTCCTCGACCTCGCCCGGGCCGGCGCGGTGGACGTGCACGTCGAGACCTACGGGATCGACGAGGCGCCGCTCGCCTACGAGCGCCTGCACAGCGGCCGGATCAACGGGCGCGCCGTCATCCTCCCCAACGGCTGACGGCTGACGGCTGACGGCTGGGGCCCCGGTCCCGCCGGCCCCGACGAGGGGCGGCGGGACCGGGGCCGTCAGCACGGTGCCGTGGTCAGGACCGTCAGAACTGGACGTCGGTGCAGGAGTAGAAGGCGTTTCCGGTGTCGGCGACGTCCCAGACCGCCACCACCACCTGGTGCCCGGTACGACCGCTGGGGAGGGTCGCGGTGTGGGTGGTGGTGGCGGCGGGCTGGCGGCCGTTGTAGGGGACGGTCAGGAAGGGGGTGAGGTCCAGGCTGCCCCGGGTGATCGGCTGGCTCGCGTCGTAACCGGGCTTGGTGAGGTAGTACCTGAAGTTCGTGGTGGAGTGCCGGGCCTCGATGTACCAGGTGAAGGTGAGCTGCTGGCCCGCCGTCACCCGGGTGGTCGGCCAGGTGCCGTTGCGCGGGTCGTCCAGCGGGGCCCAACGGGCGTCCCCGCCGGCGCAGATGGTGCCGTCGGCCGGGCCCCGGCCGGGGAAGCCCTTCAGGCCCTCGACGCTCTGCGGTTCCCACTGGATGTCGCCGCAGTCCCAGGGCACCCCGCCCGCTCCGCAGAGCGCGGACCGGCTGGGCGGCAGGTTGATGTAGCCGTGCGACTGGGCGGGCAGGGCCAGCACGAGCGGGAGCGCGATCGCGGCTGCGGCCGCGCCGGCGAGATGACGTTTGCGCATGGTGCTCCTCCGTGGGGGTGGATGGAGTGTGCGCCCGACGTAGGGCGCGCGCGTGGGGGCGCGGCCGAAGATCGTGGCATGCCTGCGTCAGGTCGGTGCTGACACCGTAGAAGCCCCCGTCCGGGCCGTCAATGGTCTGAACCATTGCCGTGCCCCGCGCCCTCGCGCCCCGCAGGTCAGGGAATCAGGACGATCTTGCCGCTGACGGTCCCGGACTCCGCCAGCCGCAGGGCCTCGGCCGCCCGGGTGAGCGGGAGCCGGGCGGCGATCCGGGCGGTGACGTCACCGCGGGCGACGGCGGCGAACACCTGGGCGAGGTCGGACCGGAGGCGGGCGCGGAAGCGGTCCCGGCCGAGGGCGCGGCCGGCCCAGATGTTGTAGAAGTGGGCGCGGCGGCCGTTGGGCAGGGTGTTCCAGAGCCAGGTGCGGGCGAGGATCTTCAGCACCGGCCACTGCTTGGAGCCGGTGTCGTCGCGGGTGGAGGCGCTGCCGTAGGCGACGAGCGTGCCGCCGGGGGCGAGCAGGTGCCAGGAGTCGATCACGCTGCGCCCGCCGACGTGGTCGAACGCGGCGTCCACCCCGCCGGGCGCCAGCTCCCGGACCCGGGCCGCCACGTCCTCCGTGCGGTAGTCGACCGGGGTCACGCCGAGCTCCCGCAGGGCGTCGTGGTGCCGCGCGGACGCCGTGCCGATCACCTGCACGCCGGCCGCGCGTGCCAGCTGGACCAGGACGGAGCCCACCCCGCCGGAGGCACCGTGCACCAGGATCCGCTGCCCGGCGCGCACCCGTGCCCGGCGGTGCAGCAGCTGCCAGGCCGTGATGCCGTTGACCACCACGGTCTCCGCCTCGGCCGCGGTGAGGCCGTCCGGGACGGGCACGGCGTCGGCGGCGTCGACCGCCACGTGGCTGGCCCACCCGCCGACCTTCATCAGGGTGGCCACCCGCTGCCCGGCCAGCCCCGGGTCGACGCCCTCGCCGGTGGCCAGCACCCGGCCGACCAGGTCGTAGCCGGGGACGAACGGGAACGGCGGCTGGTCGTAGTACCGGCCGCGGCGCATCTGCTGCTCGGCGAACGAGACGCCGCTCGCCTCCATGGCGATCAGGACCTGCCCCCGGCCGGCCTGCGGCACGGCTCCGTGCCGGATCTCCAGGCCCTCCGGCGCCACGATGCCCGGCAGTACGACCTGGACGAGGCGTTCGGTCTCCATGACGCGCTCCTTCTCGATAGGCGTTATTGCTTTCGTTAGAAGTTATAACGAGAGACGTCGGTGAGAGTCAAGAGGGGGAGTGATAGCCTCTAACGAGATGGTGATGTCGTCGTCGTGAGGTCTGGAGGCGGCCATGGGCGCGTCGGATGTGAGGACTCCCCGGGAGCGCTACCGCGCCCAGGTGCAGGAGGAGATCAAGGAGCGCGCCTGGGAGCAGATCGCCACCGCCGGGGCCTCCGCGCTGTCCCTCAACGCCATCGCCAAGCGGATGGGCATGAGCGGCCCGGCCCTCTACCGGTACTTCGCCAGTCGCGACGAGCTGATCACCGAACTCGTCCGGGACGCCTACCGGAGCCTCGCCGACGCCTTCCAGGCCCGGGCCGCCGCGGGTGCCGACCTGGCCGGACTGGCGCAGGCCCTGCGCCGGTGGGCCCTGGACGACCCCCAGCGGTACCTGCTCGTCTACGGCACCCCCGTGCCCGGCTACCGGGCGCCCGAGGACACCACCCGGATCTCCGTCGAGATCATGGCCGTCCTGCTCGACGCCTGCACCGCCGAGCTGTCACCGGCGGAGCAGTCGCCGGCCGTGTCGCCGCCCCCGGCCGTGTCGCCGTCCCCGTTCGACGCCCACCTCGCCGAACACCGGGCCTGGGCCGGGGAGCACCCGGCCCCGCCGGCGGTCCTCCACCTCGCCCTCGCCGTCTGGACCAGGCTGCACGGCGTGCTCTCCCTCGAACTCGCCGGCCACTTCACCGGCATGGGATTCGACCCCGCCCAGCTCTACGCCGCCGAGCTCCGCTCGCTCACCGGCCGCTGACGGCGCGGCGCAGGCCCGTGTTCACGGACAGGGCCCCGGGCGGCCGTGTGGCGCCCGGGGCCCGTCGGAGGTCAGGCGTCGGAGTAGCTGAGGTCACCCACCGTCCAACTGCTCACGTCCTCGATGGCGATCCGGTACATGCCGCCGGTGTGGGGCAGTCCGAAGTCGCCCTGGAGGATCCGCGCCCGGTGCAGGTGCAGGTGCGTCGGCCGTGCGGGCACGCTGGCGGAGGGCGGGGAGAAGAGGGCGGCGAACGGCTTCAAGTGCTGTGAGGTGTGCAGGACTTCCGACACCCGCTCGAACCAGAGGGCCATCGGTGCGAGCCGGCCGGTGATGACCGCTCCGGGGACCACCACGGTCAAGGACATCTGGTTGCTGTGCTCGGACTCCACCATGGCGGCGATGTCAACGAGGAGCTCATCAGAGTTCGACATGCACCCAGACTATTGCGCCGCCGCCGGCTTCGGTGGCGGCGTGCACGGTTCGGTGCAGGCCGGGCGCGTGACCGTGCGCGCGGCCTGTCCTACGGCCTACGCACGGTCCGGCGTCCTGGGGAAGGTCTCGTGGATCTTTCCGGGGCCCGGGCCCTGGTGTCCCGGGAGGGAGCCCCGGGTCAGAGCTTCCACATCTCGGCGTACGGAGGGGTGAGTCGCTCCTGGCGGGAGCCGAAGTCGACGAGGACCGCGATGTCGCTGCCGTCCTCGACGTCGACGACCCGGCCGAGGCCGTGCTTGTCGTGGGTGACCCGGTCGCCCGCGGCGAACCGCTTGCGGGGCACCTCGGCCGGGGCTTTGAAGGGACTGGTGGGCAGGTGGCGCCGGACTGCCGGTGATTTCGTCATCCCGATCAGTATGCTCCGAAAAACCGGGGAGCGGACCCTTCCGGAGGGCCGGAACCCCGCCGGGTGACAGGGCAGGACCAGCCGGCCCCGGCTCGGCGGACCCGCCCGGCCCGAAAAATTTACCCGCCCGACCGGGCCCCGCCGCGGACCTCCCAACTGCCCTGGCGGCGCCACCCGTTGCCGATCCCGTCGGCGGGTGAGCCGCCCCCGTGGGGGAGGGGTCGGAAAGACCGGCTGCGGAACATCCACCGCGACGAGCCAGGGCCTGCTACAGTCGATTTAGTTGCAGTAGTGGTTCCCATGAACTTTGTGTGCGCCTGCTGATGTATTGCAGGCGCATTTTTTGTTTTCCGGCTCTTTCCCCGGCGGGTGCTCATCGCGGCGACTCGACGTCCGCACGGTGCGGACTTCGTACGTCTCTCGAAGGAGATTTTTTTATGGCTACTGGTACCGTGAAGTGGTTCAACGCGGAAAAGGGCTTCGGCTTCATCGAGCAGGAGGACGGCGGCGCTGACGTCTTCGCCCACTACTCGAACATCAACGCCCAGGGCTTCCGTGAGCTGCTCGAGGGCCAGAAGGTCGAGTTCGACGTCACGCAGGGCCAGAAGGGCCCGCAGGCCGAGAACATTCGCCCGCTGTAGTTCTCTGCCACGGCACTCGCCTGGTAGCGAGGGGCCCGCACCGTGCACTACGCCCGGTGCGGGCCCCTCGGCCGTTCCACCCCCGTCGCCTCCGGCCGTCCTGGCCGCCAGGCCGCCCCGGCCGTACCGGGCCCTGTGGATCCGCCTTCGGCCGTCGTCCGCCGTCCCGCGCGGGCCGTGTCGCGCCGCCTGCGCACCGGCCGCCCGCCCACCGGCGGCAGCACCGTCCATGCCTCGCCCGGCCGCACCGTCCGCGCCTCGCCCGGCACATCTCCGGCCCGTTTCTTGTCGATCTCCGCGCGCCCGCGCAGCGGAGCCGACCTCGCGACGTGCCGTCCTGAGGAAGGTTCCGTATGAACCGCTCGAACCGCCCGTCGCACCGCAGCCCGCACCGCCGTACCGGAGGCCCGAACCGGGCCCAGGGCCGTTCCTCCCAGCAGGATTTCGAACTCCCGGTCAGCACCACCCCCGCCCTGCCCGCCGTCGAGTCGTTCGACGAACTGGACATGCCCGCGGCCCTGTTGAAGACGCTGACCCGCCAGGGCGTCACCTCGCCGTTCCCCATCCAGGCCACCACGCTGCCGAACTCGCTGGCCGGCCGCGACGTGCTCGGCCGGGGCCGGACGGGCTCCGGCAAGACCATCGCCTTCGGTCTGGCCGTGCTGGCCCGCACCGCCGCCCGTGCCGCCGGCCGCAAGACCGAGCCGGGCAGCCCGCTGGCCCTGGTGCTGGTCCCCACCCGGGAGCTCGCGCAGCAGGTCACCGAGGCGCTCACCCCGTACGCGCACTCGGTGCGGCTGCGGATGGCGACCGTGGTGGGCGGGATGTCGATCGGCCGCCAGTCCCAGGTGCTGCACCGGGGCGCCGAGGTCGTCGTCGCCACCCCGGGCCGGCTGAAGGACCTGATCGAGCGCGGCCACTGCCGACTGGACGACGTCGACATCGCAGTCCTGGACGAGGCCGACCAGATGGCCGACCTCGGCTTCCTGCCGCAGGTCACCGAGCTCCTCGAACAGGTCGCCGAAGGCTGCCAGACGCTGCTGTTCTCCGCGACCCTGGACCGCAACGTCGACCGCCTCGTGCGCCGCTTCCTCAAGGACCCGGTCACCCACTCGGTGGATCCGTCGGCCGGAGCGGTGACCACCATGGAGCACCACGTGCTGCATGTGCAGAACCACGACAAGAACACCCTGATCGTCCGCATCGCGGCCCGGGACGGCGGGGTGATCATGTTCACCGACACCCGGGACCGGGCCGACGCGCTGGTCGAGGACCTGCTCGCCAACGGCGTGAAGGCCGCGGCCCTGCACGGCGGCAAGTCCCAGCCCCAGCGCACCCGGACCCTGGAGCAGTTCCGCACCGGCCAGGTCACCGCGCTGATCGCCACCAACGTCGCCGCGCGGGGGATCCACGTGGACGGCCTCGACCTGGTCGTCAACCTGGACCCGCCGGTCGACCACAAGGACTACCTCCACCGGGGCGGCCGCACCGCCCGGGCCGGCGAGTCCGGCACCGTCGTCACCCTCGTCCTGCCCAGCCAGCGCCGCCAGATGGCCCGGCTGGCGGCCACCGCCGGGATCGCCCCCACGGCCACCCGCGTCCACTCCGACGACGACGAACTCGCCCGGCTCACCGGCGCCCGCGTCCCGACCGGCATCCCCGTGACGATCCCCGACCCGGTCGTCGAGCGTCCCCGCCGCTCCGCCCGGGGCGCCGTCGGTGGTGGCCGCCGCCGCCCTGCCGGCGCTGCCGCCGCCCGTCATCCGCGCTCCGTGAAGTCCGCCGCGCGGTCCTGACCCGGTTCGCGCCGGTCCCGGTGCGAACCGGCCCGGTACGACGGCCTCGTGCTCCCCGCCCCGACGGGCGGTGGAGCACGGGGCCTCTCGCGTTCAGGCCCGGGGCGGGCCGCCTTCCTCGGCGAGGAGGAAGTCGAGGGCCGCAGGCCAGGACGAAGGTCGAACCCTGACGGGTGGGGACGTGCAGCCGTTCGGCGGGCACGGGCCAGCGGTCCAGGAGAGCGGCCCGGCCGCCGTGGGGGCGACCGGGCCGGGAGGCGGGAAGGCTCAGGAACGCTTGGGCGGCAGCACGGCCAGTGCGAGGAGGAGCACCAGGACGCCGCCACAGGCGCTCCAGAAGCCGTTCTCCAGATTGCCGATCCCGAGCGAGATCGGCTTCAGCTCCCGCCCCTTCTGGTACACCCAGAGCACGCCGGTGACCACCGCGACCACGGCGGCCAGGAGCAGGCCCGGGCGCGAACGCACCAGCAGCGCCAGCACCGCGATCGCCGCGGCGACGGCCAGCAGCAGGAACATCGACATGCCGGTCGACGTGGTGCGGGTGGGTGACATGCCCCGGAACAGGTCGGCGACCGGTACGGACCTCGGATCGCTCTTGGCGTACCAGGGTTGGAACGAACTGAGCACCAGCCCTGCCGCGCCGGCCAGGGCCAACAAGCTTGCTACGGCGGTTCGCATGGGACGGGACCCCCACTTTCCTCTTGGTCGTGTGCCTCATGGCCGGCCGATCGTCATCACGATCGGCGCCCCCGCCTGGAGCATGCCATGGACGACCGGCCGGTCGGTGCCCAACAGCCGGATCAACGCCACAAGTTAGGCGACGGACGGGTGCGGCGCGCGAGCCCTCGGAACGCCGGGGCGGCAGTCGACGGGTCAGAAGATCGAGCAGCCGGAGAGGGTGGTCAGGGCGTCCAGGGCGGTGACCGCGGCCACCGAGTTGCCGGCCTGG
This sequence comes from Kitasatospora sp. NPDC056731, assembly GCF_040687675.1. Taxonomy (NCBI): domain Bacteria; kingdom Bacillati; phylum Actinomycetota; class Actinomycetes; order Kitasatosporales; family Streptomycetaceae; genus Kitasatospora; species Kitasatospora sp. NPDC056731. The sequence goes on along the minus strand of NZ_JBFBNR010000011.1, from coordinate 20,031 downwards.
TCCAGCCGGGGGCCCCAGGCGCAGACCGCGGCCCGCCCGGGCAGTATGGCGAGGACGCCGCCGCCCACGCCGCTCTTGCCCGGCAGCCCGACCCGGAAGGCGAACTCGCCCGCCGCGTCGTAGGTGCCGCAGGTGAGCAGGACGGCGTTGACGCGCTTGGCCTCGCTGCGCGACATCAGCCGGGTGCCGTCGGTGCGCACCCCGTAGCGGGCCAGGAAGGAGCCGGCCAGGACCAGGTCCCGGCAGCTGGCGGACACCGCGCAGTGCGCGTAGTAGTGGTCGAGGACGGTCTCGACCGGGTTCTCCAGATTGCCGTGGCTGGCGATGAAGTGGGCCAGGGCGGCGTTGCGGTGGCCGTGCTCGGCCTCGGACGCGGCCACGACCGGATCGGTGTCGAGCAGCGGGTTGCCGGACTCCCGGCGGAGGAACTCGCGGACCGCCCCGGCGGCGTCGCCCGTCATGGTCTGCAGGCGGTCGGTCACCACGAGCGCGCCGGCGTTGATGAACGGGTTGCGCGGGATGCCGTGCTCGCTCTCCAGCTGCACCAGCGAGTTGAAGGGATTGCCGGACGGCTCCCGCCCCACCCCGCGCCAGACCGTGTCCCCGCCGTGGGCCAGGGCCAGTGCCAGGGTGAACAGCTTCGAGACGCTCTGGACGGAGAACGGCTGTTCCCAGTCCCCGACCCCGTACAGCTCGCCGTCGACGGTGGCGACCGCCATGCCGAAGGCGTCCGGGTCGACCGTGGCGAGGGCCGGGATGTAGTCGGCGACATGCCCTTGGTCGCCGGTCGCCCGCGCGGCCGCCGCCGCGGCATCCAGCAGCAGCCGGTAGTCGAGGTTCTCTCCGGCGGGCATACCGTTCAACGCTGTTCCTCCATGAGCACGATCAGGACCACGACCTGGTCCGATACAGGATTATCCGTGCTCCGGGGCGTGCGAAGGATCGCCGGTGGCGGCGTGGGGCCGCTTCACGACGGGCCGCTTTGCGACCCAAAAGGCAATCAAGTCATATTCTTGACCGGGTTCATCCGTCAGGGGGCGGAGGTGGGGGCCTGGACGGGCGGGCCGGTGAGGAGGGTGCCGGTGTCGGAGTAGGGCCAGCCGTTCGGGACGCAGCCGTGCAGGCCCTTGATCTGCTGCATCATCACCGGCGCCGGCGCGCCCGCGCCCGGGCAGTCGACGTGGCCGTTGCCGAGGACGTGGCCGACCTCGTGGTTGACGGCGAGCGCGTGGTAGAGCTCGGGCTTGCCGACGTAGAACTCCGACAGCTCCGTCCAGCGCTTGAGGTTGATGACGACCTGGTGGCCCACGCCGCAGTTCACCGTGCCGCCGGTGTCCAGGCCGTACTGGCCGCAGATCCGGTCGGTGGTCTCCGGGGTGGCCAGGTAGACGGTGAAGTCCACCGGGTCGGCGGGCATGCGCTGGAAGGACGCGGTGCCACCGGCGGCCCAGCCGTGCTGGACGTTCCCGAGGACGGCGTCGACCTCGGCGGCGAACTGCCCGGGGCTCTCGGCGATCCCGTTCTCCGCCCGCACCTTGTAGCGGTACAGGTGCTCGCCGGTGCCGAAGCGGGACGAGCCGCCGGCGGCCGTGGTGAACTCCATCGGTTTCGGCCCGTCGCCTGGGGCCCACGGGTGCCACCACAGCAGGCCGCCGGTCACGGCGCCGGCCACCACCAGGGCGAGCGCGCCGTGCCAGAGCCGCCGGCGCCGGAATCCGGTGAACTTCCTCATCGGCTGCCCCCGGTTGCGAGGCGCGCCCTCGCTCCGGTGGTCGGGTCGGGTCCGGTGGACCCGCCGGGTATGGAGGTGTGGGGCGTCGGGGTGGGCATGGCGGTGACAGGCTCCTGGGCGGGTTCGGTCGGGATCAGACGAGTCTAGGCGGCGTTCGAACAAGTTTCGGACGGGTTCAGGCGGATTCGGACGAGGTTCGGACGGGGTTCGGTCGCGGAAAGGAAGGGCGTTATGGGGAGGAACGGGCGAAAGCGGACCACCGGTTCAGCCGGTCGATGACGGCCCGTCGGTCGCGCGGCCCGATCGGTTCCCGGAACCACTCGAAGGTGCCACCCGTGCGGCGTGTCCCTCGGCGTCGGCGGCGCTTTCCGCTGTCGTGGTGCACGTTGATCACCGGCCGCGTCCGAGCGGGCCCGGCCGGGCTTCCCCACCCCACCCCACCGGAGGCACCGTCATGTCCATCACCACCGTCCTCACCGTCGACGGCATGAGCTGCGGCCACTGCGAGAAGACCGTCAGCGCCGGGCTGGCCGCCCTCCCCGGCGTCACCGAGGTCAGCGCCGACGCGCCGACCGGCCGCGTCACCGTGGCGTCCGCGCAACCGCTCGACGACGCCGTGCTCCGGGGCGCGGTCGGCGGGGCCGGTTTCACCTTCGTCGGCCGGGGCTGACCCGCCCCGGCAACCGACCGGGCGGGAGGGACGGCCCGGGGACGGTCCGGCAGATCCGCCGGACCGGCCCCGGGCGCCCGGGCCGTCCACTGGCGTCAGCCCATGCTCTTCGCGCCGTCCAGGGCCTCGCGGATGATGTCGGCGTGGCCCGCGTGCTGGGCGCTCTCGGTGACGATGTGCATCAGCACCCGGCGGGCCGACCATTCGGCGCCGGCCTCGAACCAGGGGGCCTTCGGCAGCGGCTGGGTGGCGCCCAGGTCGGGGAGGGTGGCGACCAGGTCGTCGGTGCGGCGGGCCACCTCGGCGTACTCGGCCAGGACGCCGGCCAGCGTCTCGTCGGGCAGCAGGCGGAACTCGTCGGCGCGGCGGGCGAAGTCGGCCTCGGTGAAGCTGCTGAAGTCGGGCATCGCGGACGGGCCTTCCAGGATGAAGTCCACCCAGAACCGCTCGGCCGTGCTCACGTGCTTGATCAGGCCGCCCAGGCACAGTGCGCTGACGGTGGTCCGCAGGCCGGCCTGCTCGTCGGTGAGGTCGCGGGTGGTGAAGCGCAGGAAGTGCCGCTGCTTGGCCAGGGCCGCCAGCAGGTCGGCGCGCTCGCCGGTGGCGGTGCTGTTGTTCGGGGTCGTGGTCATGGTGGTGGCCTTCCGTTCGGTTCCTGCTCCTTCGGACAAGGTCCACGCTAAACGCGATAGCGGCCACTTTCTGTCCTGAATTCCGGGATGATGGGAGTCATGGCGAACACCAGCACCCGGACGCTGCGACTGCTCTCCCTGCTCCAGACCCACCGTTACTGGCCCGGCGAGGAACTGGCCGACCGGCTCGGGGTCTCGATCCGCACACTGCGCCGCGACATCGACCGACTGCGTGAACTCGGCTACCCCGTGGAGGCGCAGCGCGGCGTCGACGGCGGCTACCAGCTCGCCGCGGGCGCCGCGCTGCCCCCGCTGGTGATCGACGACGAGGAGGCGGTCGCCCTGGCCGTGGGCCTCCAGGCCGCGGCGGAGAGCCCGGTGGAGGGCATCGCCGAGGCCTCGGTGCGGGTGCTGGCCAAGGTGGTGCAGGTGATGCCCGCCCGGCTGCGGCACCGGGTCGAGGCGCTGCGCGCGGTGACCGTACCCGTCGGCGGGGGCGCCCCGACCGGGCCGGGCGTCGACCCGGACCGGCTCACCGTGGTCGCGCTGGCCTGCCGGGACACCGAGCGGTTGCGCTTCTCCTACACCGCCGCCGACGGCCGGCACGCCGAACGGCAGGTCGAACCGCACCGGCTGGTCTGCCTGCATCGCCGCTGGTACCTGGTCGCCTACGACCTCGATCGGCAGGACTGGCGCACCTTCCGGCTCGACCGGCTGAGCGCGCCGCAGGGTGGTGGCGTCCGGTTCGGGCCCCGTTCGCTGCCCGCCGCCGACGCCGCCGAGTTCGTCCGGGCCGGTCTCAACGGCGTGCCGCGCCCGTACCGGGTGACGGCGCTGGTGGACGCCCCGGCCGCGACCGTCCGCGCACGGGTCGGTCGGTGGGGCGCCGTCGAGGAGGTCGACGCCGGGCGCTGCCACCTGGAGATGACCGCCGACTCCCTGGACTGGCCGGCCATGGCGCTCGGCTCGCTGGGCGCGGACTTCCGCGTCCTCGGCCCGCCCGAACTGCTCGACCTCGTCGGGGAGTGGGGCGCGCGGTTCTCCCGGGCCGCGCGGGGCGGCGCGGGGGAGTAGGGCGCCGGAGCCGGGCACCGGAGCAGGACGTCGGGCGGGCCGACTTCTCGTGCGGGCGTGCTGCGCGTGCGTGCGGTGCTGCGGGTGCGGTGGGGTGCTGCGCGTGCGGTGGGTCGGCCCCACAGCGGGCAGGCCTGCGGGTAGGCGGGCCGTGCGCCGCGAGAGGCCTCACGGCGGGATCGCCTCGACGGCCGCGCGCAGCCGCCCCAGCACGCCCGCCAACGCGTCCAGCGGCGGCGTGGCCAGCGCCAGCCGGACGGCCCGGGGGCGGTGCGGGCCGGTGGCGAAGGCGTCCGCCGTGGACACCAGGATCCCCTCGCCCGCGAGGACGGCCGCGACCCGGTCGGGCCGCTGGTGCTCCGCCAGGCCGAGCCACACCAGGTACGAGGCCGGGTGCGCCGTGACGTCCAGGCCGGCCAGGGCGGTGGCGGCGATGCGCTGGCGGGCGGCGGCGTCCGCGCGGCGGTGCCGCTCCAGGCGGGCGACCGTGCCGTCCGCGAGCCAGCCGGTGGCCAGCGCCGTCACCAGCCCGGGCGCACCCCAGGCCGCGGCGCGCAGGCTGCTGGTCGCGGCCCGCAGCAGGCGCCCGGGCAGCACGGCGAAGCCGAACCGCAGGCCCGGGGCCACGTTCTTGGACAACCCGGCGACGTAGCAGGTGTGTTCGGGCGCCAGCGCGTGCAGCGGCGCGGGCGGCGAGGCCTCCAGGAAGGCGTACGTGCCGTCCTCGATCAGCACGCAGCCGCGGGCGGTGGCGATCGCGGCCAGCCGGTCGCGCTGCGCCCGGTCGAGCACCCAGCCGAGCGGGTTGTGGACGGTGGGCATGGTGTACACCGCGCGGACCGGCCGGGCGCGGCACAGCCGCTCCAGCGCGTCGAGGTCCGGTCCCGTCGCGGTGACCGGGACGGGCGCCAGGTCGAGGCCGTGGGCGGCGGCGAGCAGCTTCACCCCCGGGTAGCTGAGTGCGTCGACGGCGAGGACGTCGCCGGGCCGGGTGAGCGTGCGCAGCACGCAGTCGAGCGCTTGCTGCGCCCCGCTGGTCAGCAGCACGTTCTCCGGGGCGGTGTCGACGCCGCGCCCCAGCAGGTACCGGGCCACCACCGCCCGGTCGTGCCGGTGGCCGCCTGGCGGGTGCTGGCGCAGCAGCGCCTCGGCGTCGCCGGAGGAGGCCAGTGTGCGCAGGGCCTGCCGGAGCAGGTCCCCCTGCCCGGGGGCCAGCGGCTGGTTGAACGACAGGTCCGCGACCCGGGGCACCGGGAGGGCGCGCGAGGGCTCGATCCCGTCGTAGCCGGAGCGCGTCCGGACGAAGGTCCCCCGGCCCTGTTCCCCCACCACCAGCCCGGCAGCGGCGAGTTCGGTGTAGACGCGGGTGGCGGTGGCCAGGGCGATCCGCCGCTCGCGGGCGAGCGCCCGGTGGGTCGGCAGCCGGGTGCCGGCCGGGAGCGCGCCGGAGCGGATGGCCGCCGCGTACTCGTCGACGATGGCCTTGTAGGAGGGCGGTCGCATGCGGCACCTGCCGTCGTGAGGCGATGAGTGTCCAGGGTGTATCCAGGACAATAACTGGATTGTCCTGGAGGGTTGTTCCTAGCCTCGGTGCCGTCCGCAACCGGGCGGGCGCCGTGGGGGCGCCCGCCACCGCGCGGGCGTCCGCCGGGTTGCGGGCGTCCGCGCCCAGGCGAAACGGAGCACCCGGCATGACCATCCGCAGCGAGCGGGACCAGCACGTCGTCACCCTGACCATCGACCGGGAGCAGAAGCTCAACGCGCTCGACTACCCGACCATCGACGCGCTGCTCGCCGAACTCGACCGCGTCGACGCCGACGACACCGTCCGGGCGGTCGTGCTGACCGGCGCCGGGCAGCGGGCGTTCAGCGCGGGCGCCGACATCCCGTCGCTGGCCGGGAGCATCGCGGGCGGGCCCGAGCGGGCGCTGCGCGAGGTCGTCCGGCGCGGCCACGCGCTGACCCGGCGGATCGAGGAGTTCCCGAAGCCGATCGTCGTCGCCGTCAACGGCCTCGCCTACGGGGGAGGGTGCGAGCTCACCGAGGCCGCCCCGCTGGCCGTCGCCGCCGAGCACGCGACCTTCGCCAAGCCGGAGATCTCGCTCGGCTTCCCGCCGCCGTTCGGCGGCTCCCAGCGGCTGCCGCGACACGTCGGACGCAAGCGCGCCCTGGAGCTGATCCTGACCGGCGACCCGATCCCGGCTGCCCGCGCCGCCGAGATCGGACTGGTCAACGCCGTCGTCCCGGCCGGCGAACTGCTCGACGCGGCACGGGGCCTGGTCGACCGGATCATCCGGCACGCGCCGACCGCGGTGTCCGCCTGTCTGCGGGCCGTCACTCGCGGCATCAACCTGCCGATCGACGAGGGCCTCGCCGTCGAGGCGGCCTGCTTCGCGGCCACCGTGCCCACGGACGGGGTGCGGGAGGGGCTCCGGCGCTTCCTGGACCGCCCGGCCGTCGGCTGAGACCGGCCTGTGCCCCTGGTGCCGGTGGTTCCGGGCTGGACTCGGCGTTCTTCGGCCAGGACGCCGACAACGCGGACGGCCGGGCCATCCGATCGGATGGCCCGGCCGTCGCGGCTCACGGGCGCGGCTGGCAGTCGCGGCTCACAGGGGGGTGCTCAGCGCTTATTGGGGGGCGTGCGCGCTCACCAGGACACCGGGTAGCGGACGGGGTGCCCGCCGATCCGGCCGGGGAGGAGGCCGATTGCCACCAGGATGCCGGTCGAGAGGACCAGCAGGGGCAGGAACGGCAGGGCGGGCGGGGCCTGGAGCACCACGACCACGGCGCTCGCGACGGCCGGGGAGTGGGAGAGGTGGGTGAGCATCATCGCGCCCAGTGCGAGACCGGCGGCTATCGCGGCTCCCCAGGCGGTGCTGCCGGTGACCGCGAGGGTGGCGTAGCCGATCAGGCCGGACAGCAGTTGGCCGCCGACGACGTTGCGCGGCTGGGAGATCGGAAGCCCGGGGGCGCCGTGCACCAGGGCGGCGCTGGCCGCCACCGGCGGGATCAGCAGCGGCTGGTGGACCACCATGCCGATTCCGGCCAGCAGGAGCAGGGCGCCGACGGCGAAGACGGAGGCCCGCAGGGCGTGCAACGGGTGCGGCCTGGGGGTGTCTGCGGGCTGTGAGGTGGGCATGCGTGGGCGACTCCGGATGGGTGACGGGGGACCACGGGATGATAGGCGCACTGTCGCTCGAAAGGTGGGATGTTTCGTCTGTTGGACAACCACTGAACACTCCGTGGACGGACAGGCGGGCGGCTACCGGACGGCTTCGGTGGGGCGGTCAGAGCGCCGGGGGCTGTATGAGCGTCGCCGGGAGGTAGCCGGAGGAGAGGCCGAGCTGCCAGCCGTGTGCCTGGACGGCGAGTGCGGCCAGGGCGATCGGGATGACCGGGAGCAGGCTGCGCGGGGCCGCGTCCGGAGCGCTGCTCTCGCGGTGCTGGTCGAGGCGGGCGGCGAGGGCCCGCTCGAAGGTGCTCTGGTCGTCGTCGAGCAGGATGCGCAGCAACTGCTGGTCCGGCGTGAGCCGACCGGCGGCGTCCAGCGCCCGGGCGGCTGCGGTGCGCTCCTCGGCGTCCGGTTTGCGCAGGGGCACGGGGCCGGGCGCGACCCAGGGTGAGACGGTGGTCGGCACGACGTAGAGGTAGGAGCAGAGCGCGTTCAACTCGGCGAGGCTCGCCGGATCGGAGGTCGAGTCCAGGTCCGAGTAGGGCAGGCCCTTGCGGACCGAGGGCCCGTAGTCGTCCTTCAGCAGCGGGCCGAGCATGCGGTGGCGCTCCTGGATCAGGCCGCTGATCACGCACATCGCGAAGGTGTCGACCCAGGTGGCGGCCGTGGGGGCGAAGTCGATGGTGTCGCCGAAGCCGGTCTCTTCGCTGGTCAGCGTCTCGCCGATGAACGGGAAGGGGACCTCGAAGTCGCCGCGCGGGAAGCAGCCGAGGGCCAGCACGCCGAGGGAGCACTCGGCCGCGGTCTCCAGGATGACCCGGGCGGGGTAACCGCTGAGCGGTCGGCCCTCCAGGGTGAGCGCGCCGATGTGGTCGAGGAGCTCCTCGCCCATCGTCCGGATCTCCTTGATGGCCAGGCGGCCGTAGTGGATCCGGTACCAACTGGCGAGGGCCCGGTCCTCGATGCCCTCCAGGGCCTGGGTGATCCGCTGGGGCGCGACCTGGTGGCACATGACGTCGACGTCCACGATCCGATGCCGCCTTTCCTTGATCGTCTGTTGACGGAACGGCACGCTAGCACCGGCCACTGACAGTCGATCACCCGTACGGGGGAGGGGCGGCGGCCGGGCCGCCGCTCCTCGTCCGGGCAGGTCAGAACGCCGAGTTGGCGCACCAGTGCGCGAGCAGTTCCTCGTCCCCGCGCACGTCGAGGCGGGCGGAGGCCAGGTCGAGCCGGCCGTACAGGAGCAGCAGCAGATCGGCGGCGCTCGCGCGGACGGTCGCGTCGGCCTCCGGGCCCGGGCCGTCCGCGTCGAGCCCGAAGCGGTCGAGCCCGAAGCCGTCGGGCCGCAGGCGGATCAGCCAGTCGCCGCCCGCGGCGGTGGCGTTGCCGTCGGTGGCGTTGCCGTCGGTGCGGGTGAAGCGGATGGTGCGGTCCGCGCCGCGCAGTTCGGCGATCCCCGGGGCGAAGAAGGCGGCGAAGGGCAGGTTGGTGAGGAATTCGGACACCCCGTCGGCGGCCAGCTCCGGGTCGAGCACCGGGGTGCGCCCGAGGGCGAGTTCCGCGTCGGCGCGGTGCACCAGGGTCTCGAACAGCATCCGCCGTACCCAGAAGCGGGCGTGCTGGTCGGCGCCCCAGGCCCACATCGGGGCGTCGAGGTCGGTCTCCGCGAACGCGGCGCCGGCCTCGGCCGCGGCCTCCGCCAGCCAGGCGGGGTAGCCGTCCGGCCCGGCGGGCAGCCGCAGGTCGACCTCGCGGCTGCGGGGCGGCTGCTGGATCCGCTGCCGGAGCAGGACGGTGAACCAGCGCTGCACGCTGCCGGTGTGGCGGGTGAGGTCGGTCAGTGTCCAGCCGGGGCAGGTGGGCACCGGGGTGGTCGGGTCGGCGTCCTGGAGGGCGGCGACGAGGCGGGCGGTCTCCGCGGCGACGGCGGCGCCGTGGTCGATGGTGGTCATGAGGGTGCTCGCTCGGTGTCGGGGTGGCGGGGCGGGGAGAAACGGTCGGACCAGGGGGGAGAGGGGGAAGCGGTCAGGCGAGGGGCTTGTCGACGACGGCCTTGGCGTGGCTGAAGGTGTCGAGGGAGTACTCGCCGTGGTAGCGGCCCATGCCGCTCTCGCCGACGCCGCCGAACGGCAGCTCGGGCATGGCGAGGTGGGAGACCGGCAGTCCGAAGGTGAGCGCGCCGGAGGAGGTCTCCTCGGTCAGCCGCTGCTTGGTGTGCGCGGACTCGGTGAAGGCGTAGAGGGCGAGCGGCTTGTCGCGCTCGTTGATGAAGGCGATCGCCGCGTCGAGGTCGGGCACGGCGACGATGGGCAGGATCGGGCCGAAGATCTCCGCCCGCATCACGGGGGCCTCGGGGGAGACGTCGGCGAGGACGGTCGGGGCGAGGTAGCGGTCGGCGCGGTCGTGGGTGCCGCCGGTGACGGTCCGACCGTCGCCGAGCAGCGCGGTGAGCCGGTCGAAGTGGCGCTCGTTGACGATCCGGCCGTACTCGCCGCCGGCCGCCGGGTCGTCGCCGTACAGCTCCCGGACGGCGTCGGCGAGGTGGGCCTCCAGCGCGGGCGCGCTCTCGCCGATGGCGAGGACGTAGTCGGGGGCGACGCAGGTCTGGCCGGCGTTGAGGAACTTGCCCCGGGCGATCCGCCGGGCGGTGACCGCGAGGTCGACGCCGGGTTCGACCACCACCGGGCTCTTGCCGCCGAGTTCCAGGGTGACCGGGGTCAGGTGCCGGGCGGCGGCCGTCATGACGATCCGGCCGACGGCGCCGTTGCCGGTGTAGAAGATGTGGTCGAAGCGCTGCTCCAGCAGCGCGGTGGTCTCCGGGACGGCGCCCTCGACGACCGCGACGGCCGCCGGGTCGAGGTAGCGCGGGAGCAGCCGGGCGAGCGCGGCGGAGGTCGCGGGGGCGAGCTCGCTGGGCTTGAGGACGGCCGCGTTCCCGGCGGCCAGTGCGCCGACCAGCGGGGACAGGGCGAGCTGGAGCGGGTAGTTCCAGGGCGCGATGATCAGGACCACGCCGAGCGGGTCGCGCACCACGCGGGCCGCGGCGGGCCGGAAGAACTCGGGCACGGCGGCGGGCTTCGGCCGCAGCCACTGCTCCAGGTGGGTGACGGTGTGGTCGAGCTCGTTGAGCGTGAAGCCGATCTCGGTGCGGTAGGCCTCGGCGGTGCTCTTGCCGAGGTCCTCGTGCAGGGCCTGGAGGAACGCCTCGGACTGTTCGGTGAGCAGCGAGCGCAGCGCCGCCAGCTGGGCCTGGCGCCAGGCGATCGGCTTGGTCCGGCCGGTGTCGAAGGCGGCGCGCAGGCGGGTGACCGTGGCGGCGGCGGTCTCCGGGGCGGTCTCCGGGGCTTCCGGGGCGGCTCCCGGGGTGGCGGCGGGGGTGTGGTTCATGAGGGTCTCGCGGTCCTTCCGGCCGGCTTGAGGACGTCGATGGTTTATGACCTCAAGCATTCTTGGACGGTAAACCTCAATGGTTGAGGATGTCAAGCAATGTGCCTATGCTCGACACCGTGCACCAGAACCCCCACCCGGACCCACCGGCCACGCCGATCGAGCTGATGGATCAGCTCGCCCGGGTGGCCGCGGCCTACTACCGCCACTTCGCCTCCGCCGCGGCCGGGCACGGGCTGACCCTGATGCAGGGCAAGACCCTCAGCCTGCTCACCCGGCCGCGCTCCATGCGCGCCCTCGCCGGTCTGCTGTCCTGTGACGCCTCCAACGTCACCGGCATCGTCGACCGGCTGGAGGGCCGCGACCTGGTCCGCCGCGAGCCCGACCCCGCCGACCGCCGGGTCAAGAACATCGCCCTGACCGACCGGGGCGAGCAGACCGTCCGGCTGATCCGGGCCGACCTGATGTCCGGCCTGACCGCGCTGGAACAGCTCTCCGGCCAGGACCGGGCCGCCCTGGGCGCGCTGCTGGACCGGGCGTTCCCCGAGACGGCGGCCCCGCCGGCCTGAGGCGGGGCCGGAGTCAGGTCAGAGCTTCTCGGCCTCGTGGACCTGGTGGAGGTGGATGAGGACGTCGTGGGCCCGCCCGAGGGCGACGGAGGGCAGCGGGTCCTTCGTGAACGTGGACCCGGCCTCGTAGACGGGTCGGGCGGTGTCCAGCCAGTCGCGGACCACGCGCGGGGCGGTGCGCAGGTCGACGTAGTAGTCCTGGCGGCGGACCTGGTCCAGGGTGTACTCGTTCATGCCGGGCGTGGCCGCGGGCACGGTGTTCTTCTCCCAGTCGGTGCCGAGGGCGGCGCCCATGGTGAGGAAGGAGCCCCGGTCGAAGGTGAACCCGATGTTCAGGTACTCCGGGCCGAGGGTGTCGCGCAGGATCGCGCCCTGCGTCTTGGGGTACATCTCGGGATCGCTGGCCAGGTAGCCGACGTGCCCGTTGTGGGCCGAGAGCAGCATCCGGTCGCCGGTGTGGCGCTGCCACCACGCCGTGTTGTCGGCCATGGCCTGGTCGCGGAGGACCTCCGCGGCGTTCACCGAGGCCTTGTCGGTGAGTTCGAAGGTGGCGAAGGCGAAGGTCTGGGCAATGATGCGGGCGTGCTGCACGGCCCAGTCGTACTCCTCGCCGCCGGCGCCCTTGGCGGCGGTGACCAGGTCCAGCGCCTGCTGCGCCTTGGCGGCGTTCTCCTTCCGCTCGGCCACCGGCCGGTTCATCAGGTAGGCGACGGTGTCGTCGAGCGGGCGCAGGCCCGCGTACAGCCCGTCGACGCGCGCCAGGGCCGCGGGGTCGGTCTTGCGCAGGTAGGCGTCGACCCGGGCGAAGACCTCCTCGCCGAGCTTGGGGGCGCCGACGTCGTCGCCCATGAAGTGGACCGGGCGCTCCGGGTGCTGGCGGTTGTACTCGCGCATCCAGCTGATCAGGTCCACGAACTCCTGGCGCTCCCACGGTGATTGGCCCAGCTCGTCCTTGACGATCTGCCGGGCGTCGCCCTTGCCGTCCTGGAGGTACTTGTCGATCTTCAGGCCCGCCGACCAGCTCATCTCCAGGGCGAAGGTGGTGAAGCCCTTCTCCTGGACCAGGTAGCGGAAGACCCGCTCCTTCATGGTGAAGAACTCGTGCGAGCCGTGTGTGGCCTCGCCGAGGCCCACCACCTTGGCGTCCCCGACCATCGCGCCGAGCGCCCGCAGGTCGCTGGTGCTGCCGCCGGGCTCGGTCGACCGCAGCGGGTGCGCGGACCGCTCCAACGCGCGGACCACCGTGCCCCGTTGGCCGTCCGCCGCAGGGGCGGCGGAGGCCACCGGGGCCAGCAGGGCGGTGGTGGCGGCCGCCACCGTCGCCGCGATCAGCCCGCGCCGGCCGATCATCCGCTTGTTCACCGTGGTCATGATCTCTCCTCAGTTTCCTTGTCCCGAAAGCTCGGTGAGATGATCATCATTCGCGGCGGGGGTGCGGCGCGCTGGGGCCGACCGCCGGGTTCTTCGGGGGGATAACCCCCGACCTGCGTCGATGCGGGCTCCGCCCGGTGGGTCAGAGCGCCGCGGCGCGGTGCGTCGGGCGGCCGTCCAGGACGGTGAGCAGCACGGGGACGTCCGGCAGTTCGGTGGCGGGGGTGGTGAGCGGGTCGGCGGCCAGGGCGGTGAGGTCGGCGCGGTGCCCGACGGCGATCCGGCCGGCCTGCTGCTCCTCCCCGGCCGCGTGCGCGGCGTTGACGGTCATCGCCCGCAGCGCCTCCAGGGTGGTGAGCGCCTGCCCGGGGTGGTGCGGCGGCTGGGTCAGGTCGCGGCTCGGGCGGCGGTGGCGGGCGCCGGCCAGCACGCCGAGCGGCGGGTAGGGGGCGATCGGCCAGTCCGAGCCGAGCACGACGGTGGCGCCCGCGTCCCACAGGTCGCGGCAGCGCCAGGCGCGGTCGGCGCGCTCCTCGCCGAGGCGGCGGGACCAGTTGTCGGTGTGGTCGGCCCGGGTGAAGTCGCAGCAGTGGGTGGGCTGCATGGAGGCGGTCACGCCCAGCTCGGCGAAGCGCCGTACGACGGAGTCCGGGACGGTCTCGATGTGTTCGATGCGGTGCCGGACGGTTCGCGCCCCGGCGGCGGCCGTCCCCGGGGCCTGCGCCGAGGCCGCGGCCACGGCGTCGAGCGCGTGGCGGACGGCGGCGTCGCCGATGGCGTGGGTGGCGGTCGGCACGCCGGCGCGGTGCAGGTGCGCGATGACGCGGGTGTACTCCGCCGGGTCGGGCCAGAACGCGTGGGTGGACTCGCCGTGGCAGTCCGGGCGTTCCAGCCAGGCGGTGCCGTTGTCGATGGTGCCGTCCATGAACAGCTTGACGCCGTCGACCCGCCAGAGCCGGCCGCCCCGGTGCTGCTGCTCGACGAGGGCGCGCAGCCCGTCCGCGTCCACCCCGGGCTGGCACCAGGGGGCGACCCGCAGCCGCAGCGGCAGGTCGCCCGCCTCGTCGAGTTCGGTGTAGAGGTCGAGGCTGTCGCCGTTCGCGTCCATCGCGTGGCCGCCGGTGAGGCCGGCGGCGGCCATGGCGGCGAGCGCGGCGGCCAGGCGGGCGCGGCGTTCGGCCCGGGTGGGCTGTGGGGCGGCGCGTTCGACCAGTTCGCAGGCGGCGTCCTCCAGCAGCAGGCCGGTGGGGCGCCCGGTCGCGTCGCAGACCACCTCGGCGGCCTGGGCGAAGCTGCGCGGGCCGTCGACGCCGGCGAGTTCCAGGGCGCGCGGGCTGGCCAGCATGGAGTGGGCGTCGAAGAGTTGGAGCAGCGCCGGGACGCCGTCGAGGACGGGCGCGAGCGCGGCGGACTCCACCGGCCGGTCGCCGAAGACGTTCGGGTCCAGGCCCCAGGCGTGCAGCCAGGCGCCGGGGGCGAGGGTGCGGATCTCGGCGGCGAGGGCGGCGCGGACCCCGGCGAGGTCGGTGCAGCCGGAGAGGTCGAGGCCGTGGGTGAGTTCGGCGCCGGTGACCGGGTGCAGGTGCCCGTCGACCAGCCCGGGGGTGACGACGGCGCCCTTCAGGTCGACCACCGTGGTGGCGGCGTCGGCGAGTCGGCGGATCTCCCGGTCGTCGCCGAGGGCGGCGATCCGGCCGTCGGCGACGGCCAGGGCGGTCTGCGGGAGGGGGCCGCCGGTCGCCGGGTCGAGCAGACGGGCGGACAGGAGGACGAGGGAGGTGCGCACATCGGCTCCAACGGTGCTGCGGGGTAGGGGAGTTGTGGGGTGGAGTGGTCAGTCTTTCCAGGTGAGGGAGCCGTCGGGCAGGCCGAGTTCACGTTCGGCGGTGGCCGCGGCGAGCCGGGTGACGGCGGAAGGGTGGTCGCGCAGGCCGGTGTTGGCGTGGGCGGCGAGGCCGTCGATCACGACCAGGATCTGAAGAGCCGTCACATCGACGTCCTCGGTGCGGAATTCACCCTGGGTGACGCCCGCTTCGATGACGCCGCCGAGTCGTCCGCGCCAGCCGGCCTGCTGCTCCAGGACCCGGTCGCGCAGGACGGGCCGGTAGCGGCTGAGATGGCGGGCGTTGATCCAGAGCCGGCTCATGTCGTCGTAGGCCGGCCCGGTGGCGCGGGCGAAGAACCGTGTGAGGTGCTGCAGTGGCGACCCGTCGTGCGGGTCGGCGGGCAGCAGTGTCTCCAGTTCGGCGGTGGCGGCGCTGCCGAAGGCCTCGGCGACGAGGTCCTCGACGGCGGGGAAGTAGTGGCTGATCAGACCGGGGCGGACGTCGAGCTGCTCGGCGATCCTGCGCAGCGTGATGCATTCCAGGCCCTCGGTGAGGGCGACGGCGGCGGCTGCCCCGACGATCTCCGCCCGCCGGTCGTCGGCGGATTTGCGGACCCGTTTGCGCTGAACGCTTGACGTCATGTGCCGGATGCTATTGAGTGTGCGACCAATAAGAAAGCAGGTGGGCACGACACCCCCACGGAGGGCCCCCAATGGCGTCCACGCTCCCGGACCACCCCCACCCCGACACCCGCGCCGCCGCGCCGCTCCAGCAGGAGCGGGCCGGCCGGGTCGAGGTCCACGGCATCGACCACATCCCCGAGACCGAACGGCGCGGCCGCGCCCGCGAACTCTTCCCCGTCTGGGCGGCGGCCAGCGTCAACTACCTCAACCTGGTCGTCGGCGGCGCCCTCGTCCTGGCCGGGCTCGACCTGCTCCAGGCGTTCGCGGTGGTCGTCGCCGGCAACCTGTTCTGGCTGGGCACCGGCCTGCTGGCGGTCTCCGGACCGGCCGCGGGCGCGCCCAGCGAGGTCATCACCCGCGCGATGTACGGCGTCCTCGGCAACCGCGTGAACAACGCCGTCACCGGCTGGATGATCTCCGTCTGCTACTTCGCGCTCAACCTCGCCGCGGCCGCCGTCGCCGCGTTCTCGCTCGCCGAGCAGGCCGGGATCACCCCGACCACCCCGATCAAGATCGCCATCGTGGTGGCCATCGTCGTGGTGACGCTCACCATCAGCGTCTACGGCCACGCCGCGATCCTCCGGCTCTACCTGCCGATCACCCTGGCGCTCGCCGCCGCCTTCGCCGTCGTCGGGTACGTGGTGCTCCGGCACGCCGACTTCGGCTACGCGCCCGCCGAACCGCTCTCCGGCACCCGCCTGTGGTCCGCCGTCCTGGCCGGCGTCACCCTGATCGCCTCCGGCCCGCTGTCCTACACCACCAGCGCCGACTTCTCCCGCTACCTGCCGCACACCACCTCCCCGCGCGCCGTCCTCGGCTGGACGGCCCTCGGCGGCTTCCTGCCCAGCGTCGCCGTCGGCGGCCTGGGCGTACTCGCCGCCAGCGCCGTCGACATGACGGACCCGCAGGCCGCCCTCCAACGGATCCTGCCCGGCTGGTTCGACCCGGTCTTCCTGCTCGCCCTGGTCGTCGGCACGATCGCGGTCAACGCGCTCACCGCCTACAGCGCCGGCCTCGCCCTGCAAGCCGTCGGCATCCGGATCCGCCGCACGCTCAGCGTGCTCGTCGACGGCACCGTCGCCGTCTGCCTCACGCTGTACGCGCTGCTGGTCTCCAACTTCCTCGACACCGTCAGCAACGTGCTCCAGCTGACCGTCGTCCTGCTCGGCCCCAGCACCGCGATCTACGCCACCGACATCCTGCTGCGCCGCAACCGCTACGACGGCCGCGCGCTCACGGACGAGACCCCGGGCAGCCCCTTCTGGTACCGGGCGGGCGTCAACCCGGCCGGCGCGCTCGCCCTCGCGGCCGGGGTGGCCGGCGCCGCGCTGTGCGTGGACACCCTGTACACCGGGCCGGTGGCCGCGCTCGTCGGCGCGGACCTCGCGCTGCCGGTCGGCATGGTCGTCGCGGCGGCGGTGTACGCGGTGCTGATGCGCGGGAAGCTGAACCGCCGGGGCGCCTGAGCGCCTGAGCGCGGCCGTCCGACGGCCCCCGTCGAACTGCCCTTCCTCCGAAGGGTGCTGAGGACGACCGGCCGGAACGCTTCTGGGGACCGCCGGTTGTCAGTGGCGTCCGTTAGGGTGCGGACCGGCGGCCCGGCCACGCGGGCCGGCGCGAGGTGAGGGGGCGTCATGACGGACGGTACCGAAGGGGCGGGGGGCGAGGAGGGCATCCGGTGGCTCGCGGACGCCGGGCGCTCCGTCGACGGCGTCCTGTTCGCCCGGGGGATACCGCCGCAGGAGCTCGCCCGCCGGATGGGCGCCGATCCGGCCGCCGCGGCCGGGCCGCTCAGCGGCACCGAGGTGTGGGACCTCGACATCGAGGTGTTCCGCCCGAGCGACGACGGCGACGGCGTGATCCGCGTCGGCGAGTCCGGTGACTGGTCCTTCGCGGTCGAGTACGGCGACTCCACCGGCGGCGAACGGCTCACCGAGATAGCGCGCGACGGGGTCGAGGTGGTCCACTTCCGCCCGATGCCGGACCACCCGCCGGCGCTGCTCGACTACGCCCGCGACGGCGCCGTGCTGTGCGGGTTCGGCCTCGCCGAGGAGCGCTGGCGCTGGGGCCGGGAGCCCGACCTGCTGGTCCCCGAGCTGGTCGCCGCAGGCGTCCTGGAGCCCGACGGGATCACCCGCGGTCCCGGGGGCGAGCCGCCCGCGGCCGTCCGCCGCCGCACCCTCGGCGCGGTCGGGCGGCGGTTCGGGCTGAGCCTGCCCCGGGCCGTCCTCGGCGAACTGCGGCTGCCGACGTACGCGGTGCGGGGCAGGCCGGGGATGGAGCCGCCGGGCCGGTGAGCCCGGCCGACCCCGGGCCCGCCCCGGCCGCGTGCCGGACGTTTTGGACGCCCCGGACGTGCGTTCAGCCGGAGCGTGGCCCGGTCCGGGCGGCCCGGGCCTCCAGGTAGCGCCGCTCGGCGAGACTGGCGGTGGCCTTCGCGGCGCGCCGGTAGTGCTCGTGGGCGCCGGCCGGGTCGCCGGCCTTCTCCAGCAGGTGCGCCCGGACGGACAGCAGCCGGTGGTGCCCGGCCATCCGCCCGTCACCGTCCAGGGCGGACAGCAGGGCCAGCCCGGCGGCCGGGCCGTCGGTCTCGGCGAGCGCGATCGCCCGGTTGAGGGTGACCATCGGGTTGGGCGCGATCCGTTCCAGGATCAGGTAGAGGGCGTGCACCTGGGGCCAGTCGGTCTCCTCGGCGGTGGCCGCGTCGGCGTGCGTGGCCGCGATGGCGGCCTGCAACTGGTAGGGCCCCAGGGTCGGGCCGGCCAACGCCGCCTCGGCCAGTCCGACGCCCTCGTCGATCAGCGCCCGGTCCCAGGTCTTGCGGTCCTGCTCGTCCAGCGGCACCAGGTCGCCGGCCGGGGTGGTCCGGGCCTCCCGGCGGGCGTGGGTCAGCAGCATCAGCGCGAGCAGCCCGGTCACCTCGTCGTCCCCGGGCAGTTGCGCGTGCACCGTCCTGGTCAACCGGATCGCCTCGCGCGCGAGGTCGGGGCGGTGCAACTCCGGTCCGGAGGTGGCGGTGTAGCCCTCGTTGAAGATCAGGTAGAGCACGTGCAGCACGACCCGCAGCCGTTCCTCGCGCTCCGCGCCGTCCGGCAGGGCGAACGAGCTGCCGGTGGCCCTGATGCGCTGCTTGGCCCGGCTGATCCTGGCCGCCATGGTGGCCTCCGGCACCAGGAACGCGCGGGCGATCTCGGCGGTGGTCAGACCGCCGACCGCCCGCAGCGTCAGGGCGGTCCGGGAGGCCGCGGTGAGCGTCGGATGGCAGCACAGGAACAGCAGGACGAGCGTGTCGTCGGTGTCCGGCACCTCCGGCGGCACCACCTCGGCGGCCGTCGCCGACTCCCGTTCGCGGCGCGCGCGGTCGCGGCGCAGCTGGTCGATGAGCCGCCGGGCGGCGACGGTCACCAGCCAGCCGTGCGGATTGTCCGGCATCCCCTCGGACGGCCACTGCACGGTGGCGGCGAGAACGGCCTCCTGGACGGCGTCCTCGCACCCTTCGAACCGGCCGTACCGGCGAACCAAGGTGCCGAGGACCTGCGGCGTGAGCGCACGCAGCAGGTCCTCGAAGTCCGGTGCTGTCATGCCTCCAAGTGTCCGTCGGCGAACATCACCTGCCGCACCTCGACCCCCAGGCCCTCGATGGCGGTGTCCGGGATCAGCGCCGCCAGCGCGATCGCCCGCTCCTTGTCCTCGCAGTCGATCAGGTAGAAGCCGCCCAGGTATTCCTTGGCCTCCAGGAACGGGCCGTCGGTCACCACCGGCTGGCCGTTGCGCACGGTCACCACGGCGGCCTGGGTCGGATCGACCAGTGCCTGGGTGGTGATCAGCTCTCCGGACGCCTTCAGCGCCTCGATGAACTCGCCGTGGCCGTGGCCGATCGCCGCCTTCTCCTCGTCGGTCAGCGCGTCCATCACGGCCGGGTTGATGTGCAGGCTGATCAGGAACTTCATCTCGTGCTCCTCGTGGTTCGCGGGCCCGGCTGGGCTCCTCGACCGGTGGTCGGAGCCGTCGCCGCGGTCTTGACGTCCTCCGCCGGAAGATCGGATGAATCTTCGCGGCCGCAGCGCCACCTCGCATCTCGCACCTCGCACCTCGCACCTCGCCCGCATCGGGAGGGGCAGTCATGAAAAGCACTCGTCGTGTGTTCGGATCGGTGCTCGCGGCCGCCGCCCTGGCCGCCTGTGCCCCGTCGACGTCGCCCGCCGCGGCCTCGGGCATCGGCGGGATCCCCTTCGGCGGCGTGTTCTTCTCCACCTTCTACGGCGGCCACGACACCAGTTGGGGCCCGGCGAGCACCCAGCGCGCCTACTTCGCGGACTTCTCGCTGTCCTCCGGCGTCCAGCACTGACCCGTCAGCCGACTGTCACCGTCACGGTGAAGGCCCGCTGCCCGGGCGGGCAGGCCAGCGCCTCGCCGCAGGTGGTGCGGTGGGCGGAGAGGCGGGCCGTGCCGGGGGAGGCGGCGAGGAAGCCGGCGGTGACCCGGCCGCAGCCGCCGCCCGGCCGGCAGGAGGGGGCGGGGGTGGTCGCGGTGGCGGTCGGACGCAGCGTCCGCGGGCTGTCACCGGCGGCCGGGGACCAGTAGGTGCTGTGCAGCTCGACCCGGATGACGGTGCCGGGTGCCACCCGCACGGTCGTGCCGTCGGCGTGCTCGTCGAGCACCAGGGCGGGCGGGCCCGGCGCGGCGGGGCCGGTGTTCGACGAGCAGCCGGCCGCCAGGGCGAGCAGGGCGGCTGCCGCGAGCGTTCGCACCGTCACGGCTCTCCTCCTTCACAGGGCGGGGGGTGCAGTGGCGCCGTGGGCGCGGTGCCGCCGGGGCGGGCCGTGGTGGCCCGGCGAGCTCGTGATGGGTCTGCTGCGCGAGCTGTCGCCGCTGGTGCAGCCGCTCAGCCTGGACGAGGCCTTCGTCGACC